>JAGRHW010000152.1 GCA_020444765.1 Gammaproteobacteria bacterium
CGGTCTGGTCCTACATGGTACACAAATAAATTCAGTAACATATTGATATATATAATAATATTCTCTGGCACGAGGGTTGCGATACAGATTGTGGAAGGCAAATCGCAGCGAGACTCGATCTATGGTGACAATCAACGATACAACGCTTCGTGATGGTGAGCAGTCGGCCGGTGTTTCGTTTTCGATCGATGAGAAGCTGGCGATTGCGGCTGCGCTTGACAGGCTTGGGGTGCCGGAGATGGAAATCGGTATTCCGGCAATGGGGCCGGAAGAACGGGAATCGATCAAGGCCGTTGCCGGGCACGTCCGGCAGGCGGAGTTAATGGTCTGGTGTCGCATGAAGCGCGAGGATATCCGCCTCAGCAGAGATCTCGGCGTCAGGCGCATCGATCTGTCGATTCCGGTATCCGACCAGCAGATCCGCAACAAACTTCATCGCAACAGACAGTGGGTGAAACGGCAGATTGCCGACTGCGTCGCCCAGGCACTGGATCTTGGTTTGGAAGTCTGCGTGGGCGGTGAAGATTCTTCAAGGGCGTCACCGGATTTTTTGAAAGAGGTTCTACACGAGGCTGAAAAGGCCGGGGCACGCCGCTTCCGCTTCGCCGATACGGTAGGCATCATGGAGCCTTTTACCGTCTATCAAACCATGGTCGAGTTAAGGTCCTGTTCCGACCTGGAAATCGAAATGCATGCGCATGATGATCTGGGGCTGGCAACCGCCAACACACTGGCCGCAATCCGTGCTGGAGCCACACACGTCAATACAACCGTGCACGGGCTTGGTGAGCGTGCGGGTAACGCAGCTCTTGAAGAGGTCGTCATGGGCATGCGGCAATTTTTCGGAACGGGTGAAGATATCGATATGAAACGATACATTGATGTGTCCCGCCTGGTCGAACAATCTTCCGGGCGCCAGGTAAGTTGGCAGAAGAGCCTGGTCGGTGCTGGTGTGTTTACTCATGAAGCCGGTATCCATGTCGACGGTCTGATAAAAGATCGCCTGAACTATCAGGGGATAAATCCGGCCGATCTTGGACGGGATCACGAATTCGTGCTGGGCAAGCATTCCGGTAGCCAGGCTGTCATTCGGGCATACGCGGATCTCGGATTCGTACTGACAAAACGCCAGGCGTCCGAGTTGCTGAGCAAGGTCAGAAAGCATACCACGCTTGTAAAAATGCCACCGCAGGCAAAGGATCTCCTCGACTTCCATCGACAAATAAGCCTTATGGGTTCGGAAGGGATATGCCAATGAGTGTCGATGTCGAGATTTCCTCCGCCCCTATGTTTAAGTCAACCACTGTATTTTCGCTGATCAGGGGAGATATCGCATGTGTCTTCAACAGAGACCCCGCAGCGCGATCGACCATAGAGGTGATTACCACTTATCCTGGGGTGCAGGCCACGGCACTCTACCGGGTCGCCCACTATTTGTGGAGCGGAGGCTGGCGGTATCTTCCCCGCGTGCTTTCCTATCTGGGGAGGATCTGGACAGGTATAGACATTCATCCCGCAGCACAAATCGGCTCGCGTTTTTTTATCGATCACGGTAGCGGCGTGGTGATCGGAGAAACTGCACAGATCGGCGATGATGTCACACTCTATCATGGCGTTACCCTCGGAGGAGTATCCTGGTGCAAGGGCAAACGTCATCCGACACTGGGTGACGGCGTGGTGGTGGGCGCGGGCGCAAAAATACTGGGGCCGATAGAAATCGGTAACTATGCCAAGATCGGAGCCAATTCAGTCGTGATTCATCCGGTGGCCGATCGTAAAACCGTGGTCGGCATTCCGGCAAAAGCTGTTGACTCCGCGGCCTGGAATTCAAACGCTAGCGGCGGAATCGATTTGAATCATCATTTGATCCCGGATCCGGTGGCCGAAGCCATCTCCTGTCTGCTGGAGCGAATCCGCCTGCTGGAAGACAGGATGGCTGTTCCTGACGACGCTTCAGGTGATAAAGGACGCGATGATGATTGCATGCTTTGCGACGCGGCACAGGTTTGTGAACCCGTGCCGGTGAAACCACGCCACGCTGCGCATACCTGAACCGGTATGGATATGCTTGACTTTGACGTACACGGTTTGTATTTCGAGGAACCGCTGTGTGAAGAAGCAGCTGCTTGTCTGGAGTGCGCGGCACAGAATTATGGCGATCCGGCTGCCGAGCAGGCTTTGTACAGAGCCTATTTTATTACACCTCGCCACCCGATGGTTCTGGTCGCCTTGTACCGGTTTTTTTACTATCAGCAACGCCTGCCGGATGCCCTGCTGGTGGCGGAAAGAGTGCTGACGATTTACGCTGAACAGCTGGAATTGCCCGCCGACTGGCGGCAATTATCGGATGTCAGACTGCCTGAAGACAATTCCAATTACATGACAGGCTTGCGTTTTTATCTTCTGGCCCTAAAGGGTTCTGCTTATCTTCAATTGAGGATGGGCGATTATGAACCAGCGATTCTACGTTTAAAAAAAGTGCTGGAACTGGATGAAAAGGACCGGTTGGGCGCGCGGATACTGATTGACGTTGCTCAGGTGGAATTAAACAGGCGGTCAATTCATATTGTCGGCCAATAAATGGCCTTATCACGAAGACGGGTGACGACCAACTGAACCGAAGTCCCCGATTCTGGAGCAAGTCAATGAGTGAGAGTGAGTTCGAACTGGATCTGGAAGAGTTAAACAGTGCTGAGGAGTTTCTTAATTATTTCGGGGTGGATTTCGAGCCTTCCGTCGTTTATGTCAATCGTCTGCACATTCTGCAGCGGTTTCACGACTATATCGATGGCGTCGGAACAATGCCCGAAGCAGACGGTGCCAAATTCGATCTGTATGCGGAGTTACTGGAGAAGGCCTATCAGGATTTTGTCGACAGCGATGCGCGGACGGAGAAAGTCTTTAAGGTGTTCCGTATGTTCGAGCCGGTTGATGTGAGGATTTCCATCGCCGAATTCAAAAGACAGGTTTTCAACGATGCTACCGAAATTTGAATTCGGTGACTCGGTTCGGCTGGTTCGTAATGTTCGAAACGACGGCACGTATCCAGGCGAGCCGACCGGACGGCTGTTGATCCGTCGCGGCAGTATCGGTTATGTGCGGGACGTTGGTACCTTCCTGCAGGATCAACTGATATACACGGTGGATTTCATCGAAGCAGGCCGACGCGTAGGCTGCAGGGAGCAGGAGTTGCAGTCTTTGGACGATCCCTGGATTCCGACGCGTTTCGACTTCAGGGACAAGGTCACGCCGCTTCGCCCGCTGGCAGTCGGAGGAGCGATCATCGCACGGCCAGGTGATGAAGGGGAAGTGGAAAAAACACTGCCGGAGCACGATGGCGGGCCTGCCTGCCATGTTCGCTTCCATGGTCGGGTATTGCTTGTTACGGAAGCTTCCCTCGCGTTTATCAATCCGGAAAAGGAGGCGGGGTTGTGAGTGTCGTTACGGCTCGCTGGAAGTTTCCGCCACACCTTGCCTACCACGTGCTTCGTTGCTCGCTCGAGGGTTTTAAGAAGAATATTGCCCAGTTGAATCCGGAAGAATACAAGCAGGTTCTGGATAAAGCGCGCAAGACTCATGAACTTGAATCACTGGCGCTGTCATCCAATGAGGCGCGGGGACTGGTCATTTCCGAACGGCAACTTGATGCCTCGGTTGATGAAATCGTCTCACGGTATGCCAGTCGGGAAGATTTCCATGCCGACCTGGATATAAACGGTTTGACACCGGGTTCCTTGCGTATCGCCTTGCGGCGCGAGCTGATGTTTAACTCGGTGCTGCAAAAGGTGGTGAGCAATGTCGCGGTGACCGAGATTGATGTGCGTTTGTTCTTCGAGATGCACCAGAGCCGTTTTGAAACGCCGGAACAGCGTGAGGCCCGGCATTTATTGATCACGGTAAACGAGCAGTTTGCTGAAAACACGGCATCTGCGGCGCTTCAAAGGATCCAGGAAATCCGTGACAAACTGGATGGACGTGGTAACCGCTTTGCCGATTTTGCCAGACGTTATTCCGAATGCCCGACTGCCATCGAAGGCGGAAAACTCGGTGTGGTCTCACGCGGACAACTGTTCCCTTCGCTGGATGAAGTGTTGTTTGAATTGCAGGAAAAGGAAATCGGACCGGTCGTGGAATCGGAAATGGGTTATCACTTGCTTTTGTGTGAAAAAATCAGACCCAGAAAAAAAGCCGCTTTCAGCAGGGTGGAATCCGGCATCCGCGAAATTCTCAGGAAAAGACTGGTTCGCAACAGCCAGAAACAGTGGCTGGAATCCCTGAAGGAAGATTCGGGGGGCGTTTAGCAAGCAGCCGTTCAAGTGCAGGTATATAAAGGAAATCGGAATGAACGAAGACCAAACGCATTGCTCTTTCTGCGGAATGGAGCAGACAGCCGAGATACCTCTGATTGCCGGTGAAGAGGGTTATATCTGTGAGGAGTGCGTGTCGCTGGCGGCACGGGTTGTCGGGAGTTGGGGAAGAAGACGGGCGGCGGCTAAGCCACTGCAAAATCTGCTCAAGCCGATAGAGTTGAAGGCGCAGCTGGATAGTTATGTTATCGGGCAGGAAGCGGCCAAGGAAACCCTGGCCGTCGCGGTCTACAATCATTACAAGCGTCTGCGTATAGAAACAGAAAATCCCAGAATGCAAGCCGGGGAAAATTCCACGGAGATTGATAAATCGAATGTGCTGCTGCTCGGCCCGTCGGGCACCGGGAAAACACTGCTGGCGAGTACGCTGGCGCGGGTGGTCGGGGTTCCTTTTGTGATTGCTGATGCCACCACGCTGACCCAGGCAGGCTATGTGGGCGACGATGTTGAAACCATCCTGATCAGGTTGCTGGATGCTGCAGACGGCAATCGTGATCTGGCTGAATGGGGCATCGTTTATATCGACGAAATTGACAAGCTGGCGCGAGCAGGAAAAAGCAATCACGGTATGCGCGATGTCTCCGGTGAAGGTGTGCAGCAGGCTCTGCTGAAGCTGGTTGAAGGGGCGAGAGTCACTGTTAGTGACAAGTCCAGAAAGGATCAGAACGAAGCACAAATCGATACCCGGAATATTCTGTTCATAGCCGGCGGTGCTTTCGCCGGCCTGGAGGAGTTGCTGTTAAAGCGTCTTAATCACAGTGAATCCAGAGGGATCGGTTTCCACGCGGATGTGGAATATCATAGCGGGATCGATGCCTTGAGTTTGATGGAGGAAGTACAAGCTGATGATCTCAGAAAATTCGGACTCATTCCTGAATTTGTCGGACGCTTTCCGGTGGTTACCGCCTTGCACGACCTGGATGAAGAGTCGCTGGTTCGCATACTGACGGAACCTCGCAATGCACTGGTCAGGCAATACCAGCAGCTTTTTGATTTTGAGCATGTGGCATTGGAATTCACTGCCGATGCCCTGCAGGAAATTGCCCGCGAAGCGATCGAGCGGGGTACGGGAGCGCGGGGATTACGGAGTGTTCTCGAAGGACTGTTACGGAAAACCATGTATGAAATACCGTCCTGCCCGGATCTGCAGACCTACCGGGTGGATGGTGAAAAAGTTCGTCAACGAAGACGTGTGCGGCGCGGGCCGGCTGCGCTGGCCTAGACCGCAGAGGCCGATCCGGTGTATATCTGTGTTTGCCATGCCATCTCCGAAAAAACCGTAAAGCAGCATCTGGGTAAGGGGGTCAGTTCACTTGGTGAACTGCGCCGTATACTGGGTTGCCGATCCAGTTGTGGCCAATGTACCTGTTATCTACAATCAATGATCAACGATTTCAACGTGCTGGAGCCACACCGGGGAAGCGAGACCGATGCCTGCGCGAGAGCAACGGGCGTTGCGTGAATCTGCTGATTTGAGCCACAGCCACGTTCGCCTCACATCAGTGCTATCCCCTTTACCTGTGCATAAACGTCCATGCCCTCACTCAGCCCGAGAGATACGGCTGAGCGACGGGTAATTCTGGATAACAGGGTCTGTCCATCCGGCAACTGCAGGCGGATATTGGTTTGCGACAGATCCAGGTCATGTGTGGCGATGATCTTGGCCGGCAATATATTGATGATCGATGTGTCGAAGTGAGGCGTCAGTGAAATGCTGACATCCTTGGCGTGAATCTGTACGCGGGTTTTTTTCCCTACCTTGAGATCGGTGCGGGTGACAGCGATTTCGCCGGCATCCGTGCCGATCCATGTCAGCTGGTAACTCGGGTCATGGGTCGATACATAGCCGTCGAGGATTGAGCTGGCCTCATTGTAGTTTGCCATCGGCAGATTCAGGTTTGTCAACAGATCTGCGGTATCGCCGCAGGCGCTCACTCTGCCGTTTTCCAGATAGACCATTTTATTGGCCAGGCGGGACACCTCGTACGGATCATGCGAAACATAGACGGCGGGAATACTGAATTCATCGTGCAGACTTTCAAGGTATGGCAGGATGGACTGTTTGGCGTCGTGATCCAGTGCTGACAGAGGCTCGTCCATCAGCAACAGTTGCGGGCTGGTCAGCAAGGCCCGGGCAATGGCAACACGCTGCCTTTCTCCGCCGGACAAGCGCGCACTGGCCCTGTTCAGCAAATGGCTTATTCCCAGTAGCTCTATCGCATTATCAAGTGTGATCTTGCGTTTGTCCCGCGGTGTTTTTTTCCAGCCGTATTCAAGGTTCGAGCGGACCGACAGGTGGGGGAACAGGCTGGCTTCCTGAAAGACATAGGCAATCGGTCTCGTGTATGGCGGCAGAAAAGTCGTTTCGTCGTGCCAGGTCTCACCATTGAATTCGATGGTGGCTTCATCGGCTTGTACCAGGCCTGCAATAGCTCTTAAAACGCTGGTCTTTCCGCACCCCGAACGACCGAACAGCGCAATCACGCCTGATGCGGGTACCTCAAAATCCACATCCAGCCTGAATTCGCCCAGCCGGTGCCTGATTGCAACTTTTAGCGTATTCAAATGCCTGCTCTCTGCATACGTTTTTCCAGGATATACATGGTCAGCACTACGGCAAAAGAGAAGACCAGCATGCCACCGGCCAAAAGATGCGCAGTCTGCCATTCCAGTGATTCGACATGATCATAGATCGCAACGGAGAGCACTTTGGTCTCGCCGGGTATGTTGCCGCCGATCATCAGGATAACTCCGAATTCACCGACCGTATGCGCGAAACCCAAGACGGCGCCAGTTATCAATCCAGGCCGGGCGAGTGGGAGCGCGATACCGAAGAACTGGGCGGCAGGCCTGGCACCCAGGGTGGAGGCGACCTCCATAGGCCTGTTGCCCATCGCTTCAAATGCGTTACGAATGGGTTGTACCACAAAAGGCATGGAATACAGGACAGACCCTATTACAAGTCCGGAGAAAGTGAATGGCAACAGACCCAAACCCAAATAGCCGGTTAGGCGGCCAATCGGACCTTCCGGGCCAAGCAACAGCAACAGATAAAAACCGAGGACCGTAGGGGGCAGCACCAGAGGCAAAGCCACCAGACTGCCGATGATCTCCTTCCACCAGCGGGCAGAGCGGGCGAGCCACCAGGCCAGCGGTGTGCCGATCAGCAACAGCAGGGCCGTGGTCAGGCCGGCGAGCTTCAGTGTGAGCCAGACAGGTTGCCAGTCCATGCTGCTTGCTGACTACATATCCCGGCGTTCTACGGTTTCCGGGTCGGCGGTGATCTCCCGGTAGATCTCGACTCTTTGGCCGTCTTCGACCCGCGTGTCCAGCCTGGATAATTTACCGAAAATGCCCACTTTCTGTGTCTCCAGGTCGATCTCGGGAAACTGCTCCAGCAGGCCGGAGTGTTGAATGGTTTCCAGAATCGTGCTGTTGTCCGGAACTTCAAGTTTCAGCCAGACCTGTTTGAACTTGTCAGCATAGGCAATGCCCACATTCATGATGTCAATCCTCAGGAATTTGCGCCATCAGGCAAAGCGGTATTCAATGCGAGAAGGCGTTTCTGTAACAGATGATCGATCAGCCTTTTTCCGGCCAGCATAAAGCCCAGAACGATAAACCCTCCCGGCGGCAGAATGACCAGCAGGAACCCCTTGTAGTCCGGCAGCAGTTCCAGTTCCAGCACGGATGCCCATGAACCGAGCAGCAAGGCGGCATTCGCGAACAGGGTGCCACTGCCGAGAATCTCCCGGACGCCGCCCAGCAGCACCAGCGCCAGGGTAAAGCCCAGTCCCATCATGAGTCCGTCGACGACGGCCGGCAGGACGGTG
>JAGRHW010000153.1 GCA_020444765.1 Gammaproteobacteria bacterium
CACGCCCTTGATTTTGAATGGCGTGGCCAGACAGGCCGATACGGTGCTGGCCATGGTTTGCGTTACCCGGTAAGGCCCGACGCGTCGAATGCCTTTGTCACGCAGAATATCAGCCGCTTCGACCTGACTGGATGAAGAAGCGCCGCCGGAACCGGCGATAATGCCTGTACGGATATTGGAGACGTCAGACTCATCAAGCCCGGCATCGGCGATTGCATCACGCATCGCAATATAGGAGTAGGCAGCTGCCGGGCCCATAAACCGCAGTTGCTTGCGATCGATATGATCCTTGAAATCAATTTGCGGCGACGCACCGACCTGGCTGCGCATTCCGACCTCGGCGTACTCTTCGCGGAAAGCAATGCCGGATGTTCCGTTTCTCAGCGCCTGCGTAACAGTTTCTTTATCATTACCGAGACAGGAAACGATACCGATCCCGGTCACTACGACTCTGCGCATGGTTTTAATCCCCAATCTGAAAGGTCATCAGAAATCATCGGTCGAGGTAAACAGCCCGACCCGCAGATCCTTGGCCGTGTAAATCTCCCGGCCATCGACCAGCATTCTGCCGTCGGCAATTCCCATGACCAGCTTGCGCTCGATCAGCCGCTTGATTTCCAGCTCGTAGCTAACCAGCCTGGCACTTGGCAAAACCTGGCCGAAAAATTTTACTTCGCCACTGCCAAGTGCCCGCCCGCGGCCGGGATTACCCTTCCAGCCCAGAAAGAAACCGACCAGTTGCCACATTGCATCGACTCCCAGACAACCCGGCATGACCGGATCGCTCTCGAAGTGGCAGGCAAAAAACCAAAGATCCGGATTGATATCCAGCTCGGCGCGAATATAGCCTTTGCCATGAGCGCCACCTTCGGCGGAAATCTCACTGATGCGGTCCATCATCAGCATATTCGGTAAAGGCAGGCGGGCATTTCCCTCGCCAAACAGCTCGCCTTTGCCGCATTTGATTAATTCCTCCCGTGTGAAGGAGCTTTGTTTGATCATGGGTGAATATCTGTTCGCAGTGACGTCAAAAAACATTGCATGTTAACGCCTAAACCGCCCGCGTACCAGCCGGAGTTGTTATGCCCGGCCACTGTTTACGATCCGAACACACGTTGCAATAGCTCGCTGGTGCGTTTTGCCGGATTCTCCCGGATCGCTTTTTCCTCTTCAGCCACATAATGGAAGATACCGCTGATACCGCCGTCGACCACATGCTGTGTCAGATCTGCATTGATTTCCGGCGCCAGCGGCAACTTCCGATAGGCACTCAGCAGACTGTTAAAACTGCGCACCGCGCCAACCTGATTGAGGGAGTTATCGACGATCGGCCGCATTTCCTCGCTCAGTCGATCGGACATGTTGTTTTGAAAATACTGGGTCGCGGCATCATCCGGCCCCTGCAGAATCCCGCGCGCATCACTGACGTTCATGTCCTTGATAGCATCGACAAACAGCGCTTTTGCCTTGGGCGTCGCCAGCTCGGCGGCTTCGTTAAGACTGTTTTCCAGCTCGACAAAGCGGCCGCCGAGGCCGAATTTGTCGGCATAGTCCTTGGCTTTTTGCAGCGAGGCGGGCAAGGGAATCCGGATCAGCTGATCAGCACTGAAGCCGCCGCTCTTGCCAAGCCGCCCGACCACATCGGTGGTGCCCTTGTTGAGCGCCTCTTTCAAGCCCGCGGTGATATCGGCGGTACTCAAACCACCGGACGATTGACCGAGCACTGAACCGGCGGATTGCTGGATTTTATCGATGACTTCACCACTGTTGCTGCAGGCTACAAGGGAAGCAACAGACAAAATCTGAAAGGTTTTCAAAAGAAATTTCATGAGTGGATTTTTCCGTTTTTAAGAATCAATCGTCAGCAGTTTCCAGAAGCCCGCGATGCAGATCAGAATCAGCGTAACACCAATCACGCGAATGAATTTTTCCTGCCCTGCTGCGACCAGTCGCTGATTAAAACGCAAGCCGAGAAAATGCCCGATGCCGGCAACCGGCAATAAGTAAATCGCGTACCATAGCTGCAAATCCACACCGGCCATGACAAAGGCCGCCATTTTGACGCAAACCAGCACAAACCACAGCACGAACAAGGTGGTGCGCAATTCCGCCGGTGCCAGATGCCGGGTCGCTACCGCCACAATCAAGGGTGCACCGATCAACGAAGCACCGCTGAAATAACCGCCCATTATAAGCAGAGGGATATCGATATACACACCCCCTTTGAAGCTGTAATTGAAAACATAAGTCAGCGCATAGAGAAATGTCACCACATAGATAAAGCCGGACATGACTTGCGGCGAAAAACTCAGCAAGCCGGCGATGCCGGCAAGCTTGGGGATCGCCAGTATCAGCAGCAGTTTGCGCAGATACGGCCAGTTGACCTGCCCCCATGAAGAATAAATGGTTTGCGAGCTGAAAATTAAAAGGTGCACAGCGATGATCGGCAGAAACACCAGCGGATCATCCTTGATTAACAGCAGCAGCGGCAAGGTCAAGGCGGCACCGCCAAACCCGAGGCCGGAGCGTACGAAGCCGCTCCAGCAAAACAGCACGCCGACAAGCAGCAGTTGCCAGAGATTCAGATCAGACATATTCTAGTTTTTAATGTTCGTTAATATCAGATGTGCAGGCAGCGAAAATGAATCCGGAAATAAACAGAGTACTCGACTACTGGTTTGGCCCGATTGAAAACGGCACCACGCTGGAAAAGCGCAACCAGCTGTGGTTCGGTGGCGAGCCTGAAACCGACGAGTATATTCGAAACCACTTCGAAGCGCTGGTTTTACAGGCCGAACGCGGTGAGCTGAACGACTGGACGGATACACCCAGAGGCACGCTTGCGCTGATTATACTGCTCGATCAGTTTCCGTTGAACATGTATCGCCAGAGTGCCAGAGCCTATGATTTCGAGGCCAAAGGCCTGGCGACCTGCCTGCACGGGCTCCGCGAAGAACAACATCTCGCCTTGTCTTATATCGAAAAAGTATTTTTCTATTTACCGCTCGAGCATTCGGAAAACGCCGATCACCAAAAACAGGCGGTGGCGCTTTATCTCGAATTGAAGGAAAGCGCGCCGGACGCGCTGCAGGAGCACGCCCAGCTTACACTGGACTTCGCGATCAAGCACAAAGACATCATCGACCGTTTCGGACACTTCCCGCACCGCAATGCCGTGCTCGGCCGTCCTTCCACCGCTGAGGAAATCGAATTTCTGCAGGACCCGCCGAACCGTTTCGGGCAATAGAATTCATCAAAGATGAAAATTATTGTTACAAAGGAGGGCTAAGATCGCTAAATTCTGGGGTAGCGGCGCATTTGTCCTCATAATAGTGACGAGTACGCAACAGCTACAACTTGCCTGATCAAGGGTTGCTGTACGACAAGCAATTACAATTTTCTTACGGTGGGAATACTATGGATTTAATGAAACTTGGCACTGATCTTCTGATGCAAAAACTCAACGTCGACGCTGATGGCGACGGCAACCCCGATGGCATAATGGGCGCTTTGTCAGGCCTGCTCGGCGGCGCGAACGGCAACCTGGATCTCGGTGCCCTTGCCTCTAAAATGAATGCCGGCGGGCTTCAGGATATTCTCGGCTCATGGCTGGGTGACGGCGAAAACCAGGCCATCTCGACGGATCAGATACGCGATCTGTTCGGTGGCGACAAGGTTGCCGAGTTCGCCTCCAAACTGAATATCAGCGAAAACGATGCGGCCACAAGCCTGGCGGACGCCGTTCCGCAAATGGTCGACAAAGGCAGCAGCGGTGGCTCTCTGCTGGACTCGGTCGGCGGTCTCGGCGGCGTAATGGATATGGCGAAAAAATTTCTCTGAGCCGATATTCCAAAACAAAAAACGGCCGGAATCTTCCGGCCGTTTTTCTGACATTCAACAAATCATCTCAAAGATATTTTACCGGCCTGACCCGGCATAGTCACAGCTCTACCAACAAGACAAGCCAGGCACAAACAACTGCAATCAGTTTTGCAGGGTTTTACTAAATGCCAGCATGCGGGCAAGTGACTTTACAGCCTTGACCCTTATGGCTTCGTCGATGGTAATTTCATTGTCAGAACCACCGCCGGATTCCAGGGCCGTCTTGAGTCGCTGTAGATTATTCATCGCCATCCACGGACAATGCGCGCAGCTGCGGCAGGTTGCTCCTTTGCCTCCGGTCGGCGCGGCGACAAATGTTTTGCCGGGTGCCGCCTGTTGCATTTTATAGAAAATCTGGTTGTCGGTTGCGACGATAAACGTGTCATGAGGCAGAGTCCGCGCCGCCTCGATCAGTTGCGAGGTCGAGCCGACCGCATCGGCAAGCTCGATCATTTCCTGCGATGATTCAGGATGCACCAACAAGCCGGCGCCCGGGTGCTGCTCAAGCAGCTTGTGCATACCGAAGGACTTGAACTCCTCATGCACCACGCAGGCGCCATCCCACATCAGCATATCGGCGCCGGTTTCCCGCTGTACATAGCCGCCGAGATACTTGTCCGGTGCCCAGAGAATTTTCTCGCCTTTTTCGTGCAGATGCTCGATCAGCTTTACCGCGATACTGGACGTCACGACCCAGTCCGCGCGCGCCTTGACTGCCGCACTGGTATTGGCATAAACCACCACGGTCCGGTCCGGATGCTGATCGCAAAACGCGCTGAACGCTTCAATCGGACAACCTTCATCGAGCGAACAGGTCGCCTCCAGTGTCGGCATGATCACGCGTTTTTCGGGACTGAGAATTTTTGCCGTTTCACCCATGAACTTGACACCGGCGACGACCAGCGTATCGGCATCGTGCTCGTGGCCAAAACGCGCCATTTCCAGCGAGTCGGATACGCAGCCGCCGGTTTCATCGGCGACTTTCTGCAATTCGGTATCGGTATAATAATGGGCGACGAGAACCGCATTCTGCTCTTTCAGCAAGCGCTTGATGTCGGCGACCAGTTGATCGTGCTCGGCAGCGGAAAGCGTCGGCTGCGCTTTTAGCACATCAGCGGTGCGTGGATAATCAAACGTGATGGTTTGCGCTGACATTAGTCGCTCCGAATCTTATAACTTATTGAAAGTTACGGGTTAAAGAAAAAAAATCAAGAATTTCAATACCTGATAACGGTATTTTCTGTGATCCGAAGAGTATTTGTCCAGCAGGCCGGCCGGAGAGAGGAAAATTTCAGCTATTTCGCGTTTTTTACAAACAGCCGCTGAATTAATCGGGAAACTTTCACGCCAGCGGGCGATAGTTTTTTCAGGCCTTTTTAGCGTCTTTGCGCAAGGGCACGACCGAGGACTCATCGGCAGCGGTCGATTCATTTATCTCAACTTGCTCTTTGTTCCACTCTTCCAGCCAGGCGACATATTGATCGAAGGCCAGCGGAGGACTGAGGTGATAGCCCTGAGCGATATCACAACCCTGCCGACGCAGAAACTCGTATTGTTCATCATCTTCCACACCTTCAGCAACCACTTTCAAACCAAAATGCTTGCCCAGACCCAGGACGGCCTCGACGATAACGACATCGTCGCTGTCGCGGGAAATATCCTTGATAAAAGCGCGGTCGATCTTGAGGGTATCCACCGGAAAACGTTTCAGGTAGGCCAGTGACGAATAGCCGGTACCGAAATCATCGATCGCCAGCTTGATCCCGAAACGACTCAGCTCGTGCAGTGACTGGATGACCTGTTCGGGATCATGCATGACCGCACTTTCGGTAATCTCGAGTTCCAGCAAACTGGATGAGAATTTTGTCTCGTCAAGCGCTCTTTTCACCATCGGTAACAAATCACCACCAGTGAACTGAACGGCGGAGATGTTCACCGCTACCTGCAAGTCGCCAAGCCCCATTTGCTGAAGCTTCAACGAATCACGGCAGGCCGTGCGCAGGATCCATTCACCAAGCGGAATGATAATGCCACTTTCTTCCGCAACCGGAATAAATATATCCGGACGAATATTACCAAGCGTCGGGTGGTGCCAGCGCACCAGCGCCTCGGAACCGATCACCTCGCCGGTCTGCATATTAACCTTGGGTTGGTAATACACTTCGAACTGATTTTCCGACAGGCCGGTTTTCAGATCTTCTTCAAGCGTCATACGCTCGGTGATTCTTTTGCGCATGGCTTCGTTAAAGATCTGGAAGCCGCCTCGCCCATTAAGCTTGGCCTCTTGCAAAGCGACCGAGGCATTGTTGACGATTTCCTCGGACAGCTGTGTATTGTCTTCACCCAAGTGCACATCATCAGGGAAAAACGCCACGCCGATCGAGGCGGTTGTCTTCAGCGTGAAGCCCCGGTATTCGAAGGATTGTGCGATGACCTTGAGAAGCCGGCGTGCAACGCCTTCGGTTGCCTCCCGATCAGTGACTTCTTTTTGCAAAACGACAAATTCGTCACCGTCCAGCCGCGCGACAGTATCGACATCTCGCATCATCGAAAGCAGACGGCCGCCAATTTCCTTGACCATTTTGTCGCCGACATCGTGCCCATACTGGTCGTTGAAAAATTTGAAATTATCGACGTCGAGCAGGTAGATTGCGAACGCGTGGTCATTTTCCAGTGATTCCACGACGACGCTTTTCAGTTTTTCGTCAAACATCAGACGATTTGGCAGATGCGTCAGCGGATCATGATGAGCGGCATATTCCAGAAACTGTTGCTTGACCTTGACCTGTCGAGCCGCCTCACGCTGATCGTTGATCATGCAGTTGTATTCTTCAACAAGCCCGGAAAACTCGTCGAAATTCTGTACGCCAGTAGAATCCTTGATTCCCTGATGGCCTTCCAGACGGCTTTTTCTGAGCAGTCCGACCACGCCATCGAGCGGCTGGATAAAATATTTGACACTGACCCACAGGGCAACCATCGAAACAAGCAGCCCGACAAACAAGGAGATCAACAGCAGCTTGAGGGCATATATCTTAAGGTCCGCACGAACTCCCGACGCATCAAGATGTCCGGCAACGATAAACCGCCCCAAACTGTTATCGATCGACCAGACCACATCGGTTTGCTGCCCGGAACGACCGTGCGATCTGCCGATGTAACGCACATCCGGCGGTGTCGAGGGAATTTTCCCAAACAGATAGATCCGCCCTGTGTCCACATCAGCAAGCGTGGCCCCCAACAGGCTCCCTTTACTCTTCAGACTTGAAATATCCTGCTTGGAATCCAGCTGTTCCAGCACCATATTCAGTTTATCTTTTTCCGCGGAACCGAGAATCTCCAGCAGGTCTTGTTCATAGGTCCAGAGATTGGGCACCAGCAACAGCCCTTGGACAATAAGCAGGGACGTGAATATCCAAAACACGATAGTCCGCGCTGAATGCGAACGTTGAACAATCTTTAACAGAGCGTTTAGATGCAAAATCGTGAATCCGAATTGGTAATATAGAGCTGGTACTTACGCATATCGGCAGACATTCTGGACACTATAGGACGTGAGAAACCGAAGCCGTTCGCGGCTCCACCACCGTTAATCATCACCACCAAATACCCTTGACAAGTCTGCAATCAGGCCTTTTAAGCAAGCAATATGCGTGCAAAAAAGCATATGCCGGACAGGTTTTTCACTCCTGGCAACCAAGATACACCGTAACCCGTTGATTCACCTGAACAGGAATTCCGTTGGATCATGCGGGCCAGCCGTCAGTCCTAAGAACCTGTCCAGACAATCAATTTTTCAAGCCGGCTTCAAGATGCTGAACAGTCAATCAGGCCGTCTTCAGCAGATGCAGGGAGCGCTTTGGAGTCAGAGCAGGAGATCGATTTTACGAGCGTATCAGCTCAAAACGGAAGGTTGAAAATCCAAAAAAATTCAAATAAAAACAAATAATTAATTAGTCATTCTGGATTTTCTGGAGAATTTGGAAAACTCATAAACACATCGAACCAAACCGAGAACGATGCTCACTAAGGCGTCAACCGCCTGGCACCCGGCAGTTCCTGCAAAACGTGCTAACGTGGCAATATCGGCTTACAGGTCGATCAAGCCGGCGGCGGATTCCCTGGAAACTTCGGCACATCGTCCGCCAAACTGGACCAGCTAAGCTTCGAGTCACACCAGATTTCGGCGCCGACCTGTATATTTTCCGGATCATCAAGCGTT
>JAGRHW010000154.1:0-7818 GCA_020444765.1 Gammaproteobacteria bacterium
TATGCAGGAAGGCATCCTGTCCTTGTTCCAGATGGCTAAAACCAGTTCCGTGCTGGCCAAAATGTCGCGTCGCGGATTGCCGTTTATTTCCGTGCTTACCGACCCGACCATGGGTGGTGTGTCGGCAAGTTTCGCGATGCTTGGGGATATCATTATTGCCGAACCCAAGGCCTTGATCGGTTTTGCGGGACCGCGGGTCATAGAGCAGACAGTCAGGGAAACCTTGCCGGAAGGCTTCCAGCGCTCGGAATTCCTCCTCGAACATGGCGCTATCGATATGATCGTCGCGCGCATGGACATGCGTGACACGATTGCCTCGCTGGTTCTCAAGCTGATGCACAACGAACCTATCGAAGAGCCGAAACCTGTTGTCGAACCCCCGCCACCGGTTACGCCGCCTCCCGAAGTGGAGGAAGCCATCGGTCAAGAGGCCGAAGTCGAGCCGGCGCCGCTTGTCGAATCTGAGGTCGAAGTGCAACCCGAATCTGAGCCTGAACAGGACAGTATCGCTGAGGAGCCGGCAGCCGAACCCGATTCAGCGGCGGATGAATCAACACAACAAAACCCCTGAGTCCGGACCTGAACAGTATGCCAACGGTGTCTGAAGGGCCGGCCTTGTCCGCATGGCTGCGCCGAATCGAGGCTTTGCATCCGACGGAGATAGAGCTCGGTCTGTCACGGGTCGAACAGGTAGCTCGCGCAGCCGGCCTGGAACGTCCACACTGCCCGTTGATCACAGTGGCCGGAACCAATGGCAAAGGATCGGCGGTTGCCTTTTTGACAGCCATTTTCTCGGCGGCCGGCTACAAGGTCGGCGCCTATACCTCGCCGCATATCCGGGTCTTTAATGAGCGGATCCGGATCGATGGGCAATGCGTGGAAGATGCCTCGATTGTTGCCGCTCTGGATCATCTGGAAACGCTGCGCGGCGATATTTCCCTGACTTATTTCGAGTACTCGACGCTTGCCGCCATGCAGGTCTTTCAAAGGGCGGCGACCGATGTGGTGATTCTTGAGGTCGGCCTTGGCGGACGTCTGGACGCGGTGAACATCTGGGATGCGGATGTTGCGGTGGTGACCACGATTGCGCTGGATCACGAGTCATGGCTGGGCAATAGCCGGGAGCAAATCGCGGTCGAGAAGGTCGGAATCTCGCGTAAGGACCGGCCATTGGTGATCGGCGACCGTTCGCCGCCGTCATCCCTGTTCGCTGAAGCCGCGAGGATCGGTGCGCAAATTTATTGTATTCAAAAGGATTTCGACTATTCTCAGCAGGGTGGATTGTGGAAAGTACAAGCCGCTCACAAGGTAT
Source organism: Gammaproteobacteria bacterium (assembly GCA_020444765.1). Next base: position 1,313 of record JAGRHW010000154.1, read on the forward strand.
TCGCAGAGCTGCCGTATCCCGCGCTTGACGGTCAATGGCAGTTCGATAATGCGGCACTGGCGATCGTTGCCGCCAGTCTGTTGACAACCCGTTTACCCTTGCAGGACCGGCATTACCGGCAGGCGATGCGGTCCGTGGCGATTCAGGCCCGTTATCAGCGAGGACATTTTCGCGGCCATCCGGTGATTCTGGATGTCGGGCACAATCCGGCAGCGGTCAACGTCCTGACCGGACAGTTGCAACGGGATTTTCCCGCTGGTGTTGTCGCTGTGTTTGCGGTGATGCGTGACAAGGCCGTCGATGAGATGATCACCTGCATAGCGCCACTGGTCCGTGCCTGGTATCTGGGTGAGCTGTCGCTTGAGCGCGCGCTGGGTATTGCAGAGCTTGAACGGAAAATCCAACAGGCTGATGCCGGTGCGCGGGTTTGTTTGCGCGATTCTGTCCTGTCAGCCCTGGAGGCTGCGACAGAGGAGAATGCGAGCGATCTGCCGATCGTGGTTTTCGGTTCTTTTTATACGATTGCTGAAGTAATGGAGTTTATAGATTGATGGCTTCCCAGAGTGCGGCTACCCCGGCAATCGAGACGCTGCATGACAATGTTCTGAAGCGCCGCTTGCTTGGCGCGGCTGTACTGATCGCGCTGGCGGTGATTTTTTTACCGTTGATCTTCGACGGCGCAGGCACTGAAAGTCAGTTCCGTTCCATTGAACCGCTGACGTCCGAGCCGCCGTATGATCTTGAAATCATGCAGGAAGGCGTGTTGCCGGAATTGTCCGGTTCGACCGTCGTTGAGTTCGTCGAGGACCGCTCCATCAATGAGCTGCCGGCCGAGGGGAATGAGCTGGCGCCTGAGCCCGCGATAAACGTTCAGCCCGCAACGGAGATGCCGGAAAACCAAAGCGACATCGCCGTCGAGCCTGTGCCCGCGCCGGCTCCGATAAAGAAAACCGAGCCCGTGAGTGCGCCAACGCCTTCGCCTGAGCCGTCCGCAGCGGCTGCCGGACGGCAGTCATGGCTGATTCAGACCGCGAGCTTCAAGGACAAGATCAACGCCCTCAGTTTACGCAGTGATTTGAAAAAAACCGGTTATCCGGTACAGGTCAAGGTTGCCGAGCTGGGAGGGCAGTCGGTCTTCCGCGTCTATGTCGGACCGATCGATGGTGAGCAGGAAGCCAGCCGGGTCAAAGCCTCGCTGGACAAAAAACTTGACCGGAATACCTTGTTGGTTGCTGAGTAATTTTCCGCAATATCCGGGCCGCGCAACCATTTAACCCAAACAATGAACGGCGTTTAAATAGGTAAATAGGGGCTTGGCAAGACACGGTCGTTATTGTTAAATGCGCGCATGACGACGCACCCGGACAAATAAAGAGTAAGGGAGGCATGCCGAGCTCATGACTGGTATAGATGTTGTCATTCTGCTGTTCATCGGGATATCCGGTGTCATCAGCTGGTTTCGTGGTGTTACGCGTGAGTTTATTTCGCTGTTCACCTGGGTCCTGGCAATCGCGGTAACATTTCTTTATTCGCATAAGTTTGCGATCATATTGCCTGATTCGATCGGTGGGGTTACGGCGCGGGTCATTACCAGTGCGCTGATCCTGTTTTTCGGCATTCTGCTGCTCGGCTGGTTGTTTGGCACCTTGGCCAAGAAATTCCTGGCAACGGTCAAAATGTCAGTGGTGGATCGGATTCTCGGATTGTTGTTTGGATTGTTGCGCGGCATTGCGATAATCTCCGTGATCGTTCTGTTGCTCAATCTGACGGGTATACCGCAGGAACCCTGGTGGCATGAGTCGTTTTTTCTGCCACGCTTTCAACAAATAGCAATGTGGCTGCACGAGCATTTACCGCCGGACCTGGCCGCATATTTTAAATTTTCCTGATACAGTACACGGCAGTACGTTTCAGAACAGTGGACTTCGAGGTTCAGTAACACAATGTGCGGTATTATCGGTATCGTGGCCAACAGCGCTGTTAACAGCCTGTTGTACGATGGCCTGTCATTACTCCAGCATCGCGGCCAGGATGCGGCCGGCATAGCGACCAGCCATGAGGGCAGGGTGCTGATCCGTAAATCCATGGGTCTGGTGCGGGATGTGTTTCGCGCTGAACATATGCTGCGCCTGAAAGGCAATATGGGCATAGGGCATTGCCGATATCCGACTGCAGGGAACTCATCGGCGAGCGCCGAAGCGCAGCCTTTTTATGTCAACTCGCCTTACGGTATCGTGCTCGGTCATAACGGTAATCTGACCAACTCGGCCGAACTCGAACAGGAGTTGTTCGAATCGGATTTGCGCCATATCAACACCACCTCCGATTCTGAAGTTCTGCTCAATATCCTTGCCCACGAGCTGCAAAAACAGATCGGCTCGACCAAACTCCATCCGGACGATATCTTCAATGCCGTGTCTGAAGTTCACCGGCGTTGCCGCGGCGGTTACGCGGTTATTTCAATGCTGATCGGCAGGGGCATACTTGCATTTCGTGATCCTCACGGTATTCGTCCGGTCTGTATAGGGACGCGCGATTCCGAGCAGGGGACAGAGTATGCAATCGCATCCGAGAGTGTTGCCTTGCAGTCACTCGGTTTTGAAACATTGCGCGATGTGGCGCCGGGAGAAGCGATTTACATTACCGAAGACGGGAAGTTCTATAGCAAGCAGTGCGCAAAAAATGCAAGCCTGAATCCATGTATTTTCGAGTTTGTGTATTTCGCGCGGCCTGATTCCATTATGGATAATGTGTCAGTCTACAAAACCCGTATGCGCATGGGTGAGGCGCTGGCGAAGAAAATCCTGCGCGAATTTGCCGATCACGATATCGATGTGGTGATTCCGATTCCCGATACCAGCCGTACGTCGGCGCTCGAGTTGGCTTTTCATCTTGGCGTGCATTACCGGGAAGGGTTTATGAAGAACCGCTATATCGGTCGCACGTTTATCATGCCCGGCCAGAAAATGCGGAAAAAATCCGTGCGTCAGAAGCTCAATCCGATAGATCTGGAGTTTCGTGGAAAAAACGTCCTGCTGGTCGATGATTCCATCGTGCGCGGCACGACTTCGGAGCAGATCGTGCAGATGGCGAGGGACGCCGGCGCGAAAAAAGTCTATATGGCATCGGCCGCGCCGCCGGTCATGTTCCCGAATGTTTACGGGATCGATATGCCGGCTGCTGAAGAGCTCATTGCGCATAATCGTACGGTCGAAGAAATCCGTCAGGAAATCGGTGCTGACTGGCTTGTTTACCAGGATCTGGAGGATTTGATCGAATCGGTGCGTTTTGGTAACAGGGAAATCACCCGCTTCGACACCAGTTGCTTTACCGGCGACTATATTACCGGTGATGTGGATGGCAGCTACCTGGACCGCATCGGGCGGTCACGCTGCGACAGAGCGCAACAGAAGCTGGCCGGGGACCTCGCCGAGGACGAGGATATCGGCCTGAACTAACAGGCGTTTAGCCGATCCGTAATCCGGCGCGCTGAAAGTCTTCCACGACGATGCCGTATTCGCCGTCACGCAAGGTGGTTTTGATCTGGTAAGGCACGCCTGACGGATCGGGCTGGAGTTGCGAAAGATCCACCACCCGCTGCATCGAGGCATCTTTGTTCTTGTCGAGCAGTATAATCACCCGGGGTTTGAGCTTGTCGGTAGTGTTGGACAGAACGATGCCGACTTCCCCGTTGGTCATTTCGACGATACTGCCCGGCGGGAAAATGCCGATACTGTCGATAAATTTGATGACCAGATCTTCGTCAAACTGTTTACCGCGTTCGCCATACAGGATATGCAGGGCTTCGGAGGGTGAGCGGGCTTCGCGGTAGATTTGTTTGGTGGTGATCGTGTCATAGGCTTCGGCGATCGAAACGATTTGCGCATACAGGGGGATTTCATCGGCGGTCAGTCCACGCGGGTAGCCTTTGCCGTCCGGACGTTCATGGTGGCTGTAGGCGACGTCAGCGGCGCCGGAAAACACGCTTTGGGTCGACATCAGAATGTCACGGCCGAATTTCGGATGTTTGTGCATCAAGGCCCATTCTTCTTCGCTCAGCGGGCCGGGTTTGTTGATCAGCTCAGTCGGCAGACTGGTTTTGCCGACGTCGTGCAGCATCGCGCAAACGCCCAGATCTTCCATTTCCTTGGTCGACATGCCCATGCCTCGGGCCATCACGATACTCAGCGCCGCGACATTCAGGGAGTGTTGAGCGGTATGCTCATCTTTCGCTTTGAGGCGGGTCAGCCAGATCGAGGCGTCGGGATTGCGCAGAATTGATTCTACGGTGCTGCTGACAGCGCTTTTGACCTTACCCGCATCGATCTGTCCGCCAAGACGGATTTCCTCGAACATGCGCTGGACGGTTTCTTCCGCCAGGGTATGGACTTCGCGGGCATCGCTGTATTCGTCTTCAATCTGGAGACTAGGGGCAGCCACCGGGGTGCCGGGTGCCGACCGCTTGGATGGTTCGGGGTTGGAAACCTGGTAATCGGCGTAATCGACGAAGACATGCTGGCATTCTGCCTGCACCGCCAATATATCCTGTTGGGTTTTGATATCCAGCCCCTGAAACATAAAGGAGCTTTCTTCCCAGGGCTTGTCGAGTTCACGAACGTACATACCGATTCGTAACTGATCGACCGGAATTTTTTCCAAACGGCGCATGTTGCCTTGAGTCTGGACGCGGCGTCTGGCGGCTTTGTCACGTGCGGCACGTGCTTTGGCTTTGGCGTCTGGCTCGGACTTAAATATATTAAAAAACATATAGTTGCATAAATATACAGTTAGTTTTTTACTCGTATAAGCCGCGGTGAGACAGTTCCGTTTGTGCAAACAGCGAACCTTTGTCCTCTAAAATATCGGCCAGTCTGTCAATAAATTTAAAAAAATTGTACGCAGTTCAATTTATAAATGAAGATTGCTTCAGGAATTAAAAATATTTATGCCTTTGCCTGAGGCGACAAGCGGATTTTTACGGATTGGCGATTGTTTGATCAGCGCTCGTCGAGGCTTTCAAAAATCAGTTCCCAGCTGCTTCCGGAGACATGCCGCCAATATTGCGTTTGCATCGCTTGATCGTGCTCATCTTCAACCGTTGATTGATGCAAAAACCTTACCCGATAGAGAGATTCGGTCGAGTCCGGCGGTGTGGTTAGAGGGTAGCGGAATATTTCCAGGTCCTGTGGACGCAGTTGCCGTTCGGCGAACTCCTGAAACATGGTGTGTTGATCGGTCTCAGGCGATTCGGAAACAGCATTTCCGGCGATCTTGAGAGGCGGTGGGTGGCGGTTGATCCGCTCGAGGAGACTGTCCAGGGAGGTCGTTTCGAATGGCGGGTTTGACCAGCTCAAGGACTCGGCAAGTATGACCGGGGTGCTGTCAAGGTCGATGGTGTTGAGCAGATGGGTGACCAGCGCGTTGCGCATTACAACGCAGCCTTCACTGGTTTGCGGTGGTCGGCTGAGCTGGTCGTGCGGCATGCCGTGTAACCAGATGCCGGAGCCGCTTATTCCGCTCTGCCGGTCCAGTCCGTTGGGAAAGTCCAGGGTAAAGGCGCCGCTGCCGTAGAGCTCGGGCAAGGCTTCATCGTTTTTAAAACCATCGATCCGGTAAATACCGACAGGGGTTTTCAGGTCACCCTCATCGGTTTTGCCGACACCACCGAGACCGACCGATACATAGTGGTCTTCCTGCAAGCGAAAAGCGCTGTCAGCATCGCTGCGCTCAAGCAGATACAGTCGTGAGCGGGACAGATCGACAGCGATGATATGACGGGTTTCAGGGGCGGCCTGAATAATGTTATCCGGGATAGCGCCATCGGCAAGCGTCAGTCCGGCATGTTGTTTACGCGCTTTGAGTTCGTTGAGTATTTCCAGCATTTGCCGCGAATAGCTTTCGCGTGCATCCATCGAGGCTCGGCGAAACGCCAGACTGTTTTGTAAATCTGCAAAGATAAGCTGTACCGCGCGCGAGCCCGGGTATTTTTCGTACAGTTGTTGGCTGAAATGGGTGGCATCGTCCACTTGCCCGGTTTCCAGCAAGGCCAGGAGTTCGAGGATTTCACGGTCGAGTCGCAGGTCCGATCCGCCATCCCCGGCAATAACGGCTTGCCAGGAAAGTATCGCCGCCAGCAGCAGGATTCGCCGAAGCCTGGGCAGGCCGTTCATCACAGCAGTAGCTCGTCGTCGATACGCCAACCGGCGGCGGTTTGCAGGATTCTCAGTGTGTAAACCCGATCAGCCGGGTTGCGAATGATCGCCAGGACATCATCCGCGGCCGGCACGATGAGGTAATCAGGCAACGGCGGGGATGTTTCCGGCAGGGTGGTATTGTCTGATTTTTCGCCGCTGACCGGTCTTTCTCTGATTTCAGCGTAGCTATCGGTAAAGCAGTCCGGGCAGTTGCGCTTATCGAGAACGGTTTGTCGCCACCAGTTTTCCAGCAGCGGATTGAGCGCTTCACGCAGTGATTCGGCGGTTTCGGTTTTGTCCCGGATTGATTCA
>JAGRHW010000154.1:7833-8100 GCA_020444765.1 Gammaproteobacteria bacterium
TTTTTTATTCGCGAACTCTGCAAATCAAACGACGGTGCCGCCGGTTCCGGGCTGTTCGACTGCAGAGCCTCACGATAGGCCAAAACGGCCTGAAAGCGGTGAATCCTGGCGAGCGCCTCGTGGCTTTGGCGGGCCCGTTCGTCGAGTATCAGGGATTTTTGAAAATACTCGATGGCTGTTGCCCAGTCTTGCTCATTGGCGTGCAAAACCGCGAGGTTGTGCTGGATATGCGGGATTTCCGGGCAGCTTGTGGGAAGTTTTTCCAGT
>JAGRHW010000155.1 GCA_020444765.1 Gammaproteobacteria bacterium
GGAATACAAGATCGAAAAGGGTATCACCGAATATTCAAATCTCTCGGAACCCCGCTCGGTCGACAAGCCGGTCACCTCACTTGATCCGGCCGCGAAAAAATCGACCACCGATCACTCCAAACTCAAAGAGCTGGAAGGGCCGTTTTTCAGTGGGCCGGAAGTGACCCGCGCCTGCCTCGGTTGCCACAATATGGCGGGCCACCAGTTGTCGAATAACAAGCACTGGACCTGGTCCTACGATCATCCGGTCACCGGGCAGAAGCTCGGCAAGAATGTTCTGGTCAATAACTTCTGCACCAATGCCCGCGGCAACGAGGGCATGTGCGCCCAGTGTCATGCCGGTTACGGCTGGAAGGACGACTCTTTCGATTTTACCAATTTCGAAAACATGGACTGCCTGGCCTGCCATGAGTCCACCGGCACCTACTACAAAACACCGACCACCGATGGCAACGAAGCCTGCTCGATCATGTTCGAGGGTAAAGCGCCGCTGGACTGGACCTCTGTTGCGCAAAGCGTCGGCATGCCGTCCCGCTCCAATTGCGGCAGCTGTCACTTCTTTGGCGGCGGTGGCGATAACGTCAAGCATGGCGACCTGTCATCTGCGCTGTTGCATCCGGACAAATCGCTGGATGTGCATATGGATGAAAACGGGCTGAATTTCGCCTGCACCATCTGTCATGTGGGCGAGGGGCATGAATGGTCCGGCAGTCGCTATATGATGAAGACTTCCGGCAAGGACGAAAAACCCTTGCCCGGCATGCAGCGCGAGACGGCCAGCTGCGCAAGTTGTCACGGTGAACAGCCGCACCCGAGCACCCTCAAGGGTATCAAGCTCAACCAGCATACCGACCGGGTCGCCTGCGAGACCTGCCATATTCCGGAATTCGCGCGCGGTGGCGTCGCCACCAAGGTCGATTGGGACTGGCGCGAGGCCGGCAAATTAAAGGACGGCGTCGGCTATAACGAGGAGGGTTACACTCAGGGTAACGGCAAACACCGCCACACCTACAAATCCATCAAGGGTTCGTTCAAATACGGGGAAAACCTGCAGCCCGAATATCACTGGTTTAACGGCGTGATGGATTACACCACCATCGACACGGTTTTCGATCCGTCGAACCCTGTCGCGATCAATGCGCCGCAAGGCTCGGCCGATGATCCGGATGCGAAAATCTGGCCCTTCAAGGCGATGCATACCATGCAACCCTACGACAAGGGTAACAACACGCTGGTATACATGTACCTGTGGGGCGATGACGACAAGGCCTTCTGGGGCAACTACGATTTCGACAAGGCCATCAGGACCGGCATGCAGTTCAGCGAGACCGAATACAGCGGTGAGTACGGCTTTGTCGAGACCTTGTCCTACTGGCCGATCAACCACATGGTGGCGCCCAAGGAGGATGCGCTGGAATGCCAGGCCTGTCACTCCAGGGAAGGCCGGCTTGCCGAGGTGAAGGGCGTTTTCCTGCCGGGGCGTGACAGTCCGCTGTGGCTGGATCGCATCGGCATGTTACTGGTTCTCGGTACGCTGGGCGGTGTTGTCGGGCACGGTGTACTGAAAAAACTGACCGGCAAGCGGGGGACGCATTCATGAGCATGCATTCGGTAAAAATGTTCAATCGCTTCGAGCGGTTCTGGCACTGGACGCAGGTGCTGTTGATTTTCACGCTGATCTTCACCGGCTTTGCCATTCACGGCACCCATTCGCTGATCGACTTCGGGCCGGCTGTCATGTTGCATAGCTGGGCTGCGATCGGTCTGGTTCTGTTATGGGTGTTTGCGATTTTCTGGCATTTGACGACCGGCGCCTGGCGGCATTACGTGCCGACCTCGAACGGTTTGTTCAAGGTCGCACGGTTTTACGCCTATGGGGTTTTTCGTGGTGAGCATCATCCCTATAAAAAGACCTTCCGGCGCAAGCACAATCCGTTGCAGGCGCTTGCCTATCTCGGGCTCAAGCTTGTGTTGTTTCCCGCGATCTGGATCAGTGGCGGCATCTACCTGCTGAGCGGCTTCTTTGCCTCGGACGGTAATCTGCAGATCGTCGCGATCATCCATACCGCGGCCGCTTATCTGATCGTGGTGTTTGTGATCGCCCATGTTTATCTGCTGACGACCGGGCATTCCTTTATCGCCCATGTCAAACCGATGGTAACCGGTTATGACGATGTCGAGCTTACCGAGGCGGAGTTGGCGTATTTGAAGCAGGACGATCCGGGCAGTATCCGTAGCTGACCGGTGCAATCAGTCAGCCGGCGCCAACAAGCGGAAACGGTTTTGTCGGCGCCGGCTGCAGTTTATTAGCTTATCGAAACCGAGCCATCCTCGAATAACAGCGTTCGGTAGTCGCCGTTGCCGATATCCCTGATGGACATAATGCCCGGCAGCCCGACGCCAGAATAGTGCGCGATCACCGTTTTGATCAGCATCCAGTGTGAGACCACCAGCAGCGTTTTGTGCGGGTTTTCCTCGGCCAGCGACGCTATCGCGCAGACGCCCCGATCGCATAACTGGCGAAAGCTCTCCGCTCCGGGTAGCGCAAACTCGGCCGGGTTTTCGCAAAAAGCCCGGTAAGCCGACGGGTTGGCGGCCCGGGCCTCTTCGCGGGTTTTGCCTTCCCACGGGCCGAGATTGATTTCCCTCAGTTCGTCCCGCGTGCGCGGTGCCGCGGTTGCCGTGTTTTCAGCGACAATCGCGGCTGTCTCCACGGCCCGGCCGAGCGGACTGGAATAAAGCGCATCGATGGTTTGATGCCGAAGCTTTTCGGAAAGCCGGCGCGCCTGCTGTTCGCCTTCTCTGGTCAGCGGCGAGTTCTGGTGTCCCTGCAGCCGGTGCTGCCGGTTCCATTCGGTCTCGCCATGACGGGCGAGCAGGATAGTGGTCTTCATTTTTCGAGAAACAGTACATTATCCATATCGAGGTAAAAATGCGCGGTTTCGCCGTTTTGATAATGCGCATCGCCGCTGGTGTGAGGCGACTCGATAAGCAGGGTATTGCCGTTCACATTGACCGAGAAGCGCCGGTTGCTGCCGAGAAATTCCTGATATTCGACGACACCCGACAGCAGATCGGGCCGGGCGTCCGTGTTATCGCTGACGAAATGCGCATTTTGCGGACGAAAGATCAGCATGCCGGCCTGTTCCTGTCCGCGTTGTTCGGGTGCCTGATTCAGTTGCGTATGGAAGCCGTTTTCACCGTGGAATTCGACAGCGCCCTGATCCGAGCGAGTGATTTTGCCGTCGATAATATTGGCATGACCGAGAAACTCAGCGACAAAACGGTTTTGCGGCCGGTCGTAGAGTTCCAGGGGTGAGCCGATCTGCTGGATAACGCCTTGATCGAGGACCGCCATGCGGGACGCGGTTGTATTGGCTTCTTCCTGGTCGTGGGTGACGAAGATCGTCGTCAGCTTGAGCTGTTGTTGCAGGGTCAGGATGTCGCGGCGCATCTGCACGCGCAGATTGGCGTCCAGGTTCGACAGCGGTTCGTCGAGCAATAAAACCTTCGGGCGAATCACGATGGTCCGGGCCAGCGCGACCCGTTGCTGCTGGCCGCCGGACAACTCGTTGGGACGGCGTTCCGCCAGCTCGCTGAGTCCGACCAGCTCCAGCGCTTCGGCCACACGCCGATTGATTTCCTTTTTGTCCAGCTTGCGTTCGACCAGACCGAAGCCGACATTTTTGGCGACGCTCATATGCGGCCACAGCGCGTAACTCTGGAACACCATGCCGACGTCGCGCTTCCAGGGCGGCAGCTTGACCACATCCTTGCCGCCAATCCGGATCGAACCCTGCGGCACCGGACCGAAACCCGCGATGGAGCGAAGCAGGGTGGATTTGCCGGAACCCGAGGGTCCCAGAAAAGCGAAGAATTCGCCGGACGGAATATTCAGATTGACCCCTTCCAGCACCTTGGTATTACCGAAGGACAGATGAAGGTTTTCGATTTCTATGTTTGCCGAGGCAATATCAGCGGATGTAATCGTCATGATCTCGCTCTTTATTGAGAGGTTGTGGCGTGCGCATGCTTGTAATGATTGATGATGCGCTGCGAGAAGTAAGTACCGAGGCCGACGATAACGACGGCGATTATACCAAGTGCGGCACCAGGCCCGCGACCGGCCGCGCTTTGCATAAAGATATAGATACCGTAAGCCAGGGGCGCGTCGGCGTTGCTGGCGGTCAGCATGATGGTGGCCGACAGCTCGACCGCGGCGGTGGCGAAGCTGGTCACGAAACCGGCGAGGATGCCGCCCGACATCAGCGGTATGACCACTTTCCAGACTGTCCGCATACGCGTCGCGCCGAGATTCTGGCCGGCCTCCTCAAGCGATATCGACAGCTGCTGCAGGGCCGCCATGCAGGCCCGCAGCGCATAGGGCAGGCGTCTGATCGCCAACGCAATGACGATGATCACCCACCAGCTGGCCAGCGGTTTGTCGAGCAGTGGAACCTGCACATCGTAAAAGGTACGCAGATAACCTATGCCAAGCACGACACCCGGCACAGCCAGCGCGGCGGTTGCCATATAGTCGAGAGCCTTACGACCTTTGATGCCGGTGCGGAACACCAGATAGGCTATCGCTGTGCCGATGATGACATCGATCAGCGCCGCAAGACCTGCATACAGCAGGGTGTTGGTGATGTATTGCAGCGACGTGGATTTGGTAAACACCTCGACGTAATGCGCCAGGGTATAGGCGTCCGGCAGAACGCTGAAAGACCAGATCGTGCCGAAGGAAAGCAGCAGCAGACCGAGGTGCGGGGACAGCACCAGAAACAGGATCAGCAGGATGACCGCGTAACTGCCTGCTTTTTCCCACGGCCGCAGATCGCGCTTGATCAGTCCGCCGCCGCCTTTCTGGATCGTCGAATAATCACGCCCGCGCAGGGCCAGAGTCGATGTCCATAATGCAAGCAGCGAAAAGGCGACCAGAATTACCGAGATCACATAACCCATGGGATCGGAAATGCCGATCGATGAGATCCGCAGATAGGCCTGCGGTGCGAGCATGGTATTCACGTTGAGCAGGAGCGGCGTGCCGAGATCGTCAAAAACCTTGAGAAAAACCAGCGCTGCGCCCGCCACATAACCCGGCATCGCCAGCGGAAAGACGATCCGGCGAAACAGCCGCAGGCCGCTGCTGCCGAGATTCTGCGCCGACTCCTCCATCGAGCGGTCGATATTCGCCAGCGCCGCCGACAGATTGATCAGAATAAACGGAAAATAGTGAATACTCTCCACCATGATCACGCCGTTCAGCCCGCTCATGATGGGAATGGTAAAGCCGAACCATTCATCGAGCAGCAGATTGACCGAGCCGTTGTCACCGAACAGCAACTGCATGGCGACCGCACCGACAAACGGCGGCATGATCAAGGGAATGACGCCCAGCGTCTGAATGAGAATCGCCCCGCCAAAATTGAAACGGGTGGTGAAATAAGCCAGCGGTAGCGCGAAAATCGAGGCGATCACCACCGACATGCCGGCCACGTAAAGCGAATTCAGAAACGATTCCTGGAACAGCGGCGTGTTGAAAAAATCAACGAAATTGATCAGCGTGAAGGCGCCGGATTGCGCATCCTGGAAGGCGACAAAAACGACTTTGGAGACCGGAATCACCAAAAACAGCAACAGGAAAACTGCAAGCAGAATCGCTATTGATCGCGTTCCCCAGGAAGAGGAATTACTGGTTACCATGCCGGGTTTCTCGGGTGAAGCGGCAGCCGGCCGGCAAGCCGGTCAGCTGCATTGAAATCCATTTACCCGTCCGCCGGCAGGGCGGACGGGCAGCTCAGGGTCTCTCAGAAATCTCTCGTTACCGTGCGCCGGGTGGCGAATGCTCGCGGCGCTACAGAGACTCAGCGGATCCTGAGGATGAGGAGGAACTACATCGCCGCCGCTTGATCGGCAAGCTCCCTGGCCTTGGCGTAATTCGCCTTGACCATTTCGTCCCATTGCTGCTCGATTTCAGCCTGGCGGCCGGCAACCTGATCGCTGGCTTTCTTGCGCGACTTCTTGAACACATCAGCAAAGCTCTTGTCGAGGGAGGTCGCTTCGTCGATCGGTGTTTTGGCTACCAGGGCGCGAGCCTCGGCGATCAGCTTGGCCGCTTCGGCGTTGTCCTTGCCGGCCTGTGCCGCCTCGGCGTCCTGGATTGCCTTGACCGCTGCCTGCAGATCATTCAGGCGGTAGGTGATCATAACGTCGAACAGCGCGTTGACGAGGTTATAACGGTCGCCCGATTTGACGACATCGTATTTGACCGCTGCACCGATTGACGTGTCCTCGAACGGATTGGGAAAACCCGCCGGTGTGTCGGCATAGACTTCAGGTCTTACCGGCAGACGCATGATTTTCGGGTCCAGCAATAATTTCTGGCCTTCGGCGGAAAGCAGAAATTCGACAAATTGACCGGCCATTTCCGGGTTTGGTGCATTTTTCACGATGCCGATATTTGCTGGCACCAGAGTTGTAATTTTCGGGTAGACAAAGTCGACGGGAAAGCCTGAAGCTTTGGAGGAGTAACCGAAAAAGTCGATAACGATGCCATAACCGAACTGGCCTGAGTTAACGCCGTCGGGCACACCGAAACTGCGTTCGGTGACAGTCTTGAAGTTACCTGCGATATTTTTCCAGGTTGCCCAGCCCTGTTCCCAGCCTTCACCCTGCAGCAGGGTCTCCACGGTCAGGTGTGTGGTGCCGGAGCGCGAAGGGGCCGACATACCGACATGGCCGTGATAGACCGGGTCCATCAGGTCGCTCCAGTCGGCCGGAATGGGGAGCTTTTTGGCCTTCACATAACGTTCGTTCCACATGATGCCATAACCCGAGGCAGCAAAACCGAAATAAGTACCGTCGGCATCGTTGATCGGGTAGCTGCCGACGATGTCAGGGATACCTTTAGTCTTGATCTCGTATTTTTGCAGCAGTCCGTTGTTTTTGAGGACTTCAAACGCATCCGGTGCTGAGACCCAGTACAGATCGGTTGAGTTGTTACTTGCGGTTTCCTGGATGTACTTCACCCCGGCGGTGGTTTTCTTGTTGAGAACTTCAACGGTGACACCCGGATTTTTCTCTTCAAAGGCTTGTTTGAAGACGGCGGTCAGGTCTTCGGGAAAAGACGTAATGATGACCAGCTTTTCGTCGGCAGCGAAAGCTGATGAGCAGAGCAGGGTGAGTGAAAAGAAGAACGTTGTTAAGGCTTTCATTGTGAGTTCCTCATAATGATTATTGTAATAATAAATGTTTCAAGTCGGGCAGTGTAGAGCAGTCACAGTTGCGTTTCAAGAACTCCCGCATACCGTATGAATCATGTGCCTTGCTTGTATTATTGCTCGTGCTGATCAGCTTGCCGGAAAGTCTTGTAAGGACAGCCCGGAGGTGCAGAGTGAGCCTTGAGTCGGTGTAGCCAGTGGTGCGGGCGGGTTTTCGCTAAACTCCCCTGATGTTCGCTTTATTCAAACGAGTGTTTTAACTTTAACTGTATGAATTACATTGTATTGATGAGATTTTGTACAGACGGTTATTTCTGAAAATGTTCGTAATAATAAAAAATAATGTTCGAACGAACATAGAAGCTTTGCTTTATAGAAAAAATACTGATATCGTCATCAGTGAAAATCATGTCAAGTAGTTCCCTGTTCAGCACTTCATAAATACGAATAAACCGGAGGAAACACCGATGAAAAGCAAGCTGGCGTTCGCGGTATCAACCGCGTTGACGTTTATGGCGCAAGGCGTTTACGCGGGCACGGCGGAGGCGGAGAAATGGATCAATGACGAGTTTCAGCCCTCGACCCTGTCCAAAGAAGAACAAATGGCGGAGCTGGAGTGGTTTATCAAGGCGGCCGAGCCGTTCAAGGGCATGGAGATCAATGTCCTCTCCGAAACCATTCCCACCCATGAATACGAATCGAAAACGCTGACCAAGGCGTTTGAGGAAA
>JAGRHW010000156.1 GCA_020444765.1 Gammaproteobacteria bacterium
GTGGGAGCGAATCCGGCAGGGCGGTATCGTCGGTTATATCATACTCGGGCTGGGTGCGCTCGGCCTGTTGCTCGCCGTATTGCGTTATTTCTATCTGATGGCGGTTTCATCCCGGATCACAAGACAGGCGCGGGACCTCAGCAAACTGTCGGGCAAGAACCCGCTCGGCAGGATCGGCATGGTATATCACGCCAAGCGCGACGCGTCCATTCAGGACCGTGAAATCGCCCTGGAGGAAGCCATGCTGAAAGAAGTACCGGTCATCGAGAGATACAACGGCTTTATAAAACTGCTGGCTGCCGTGGCGCCGCTGCTCGGTCTGCTCGGCACGGTCATCGGCATGATCATTACGTTTCAGACCATCACTCTGTTCGGCACCAGCGATCCGAAACTGATGGCGGGCGGTATTTCCACCGCGCTCGTTACCACGGTACTGGGTTTGAGTGTGGCGATTCCCCTGCTGTTCGCCCACACCTTTCTGTCGTCCAAATCGAAACGCATCGTCGAGTTTGTCGAACAGCAAAGCGTCGGACTGCTCGCCCGCCAGGCCTGATGGAGATGACGCATCTGTTACTCGATATCACCAGTTTCCTCGACCGGGGGGGACTGGTTTTATACCTGATATCGCTGGCTGCGTTCGTGCTCTGGTTTTTGATCTTCGAGCGATTGCTGTTTATTTTCTTCCGCGCCAATCGCGAGATCGAATCCCTGTCGGCGGAATGGCGGCAACACCGGGACAAGCAACAGGCGCAAAATATCCGCGACTCGCTGAAGTCCCTATTCAAACACAAACTGCTGCTGACCTTGCCGCTGATTCAGACCCTGGTGCGGATCACCCCGTTGCTGGGTTTGTTCGGCACGGTTTACGGCATGATCGAGATTTTTGACGTCATCGCACAACAGGGAACCGGTGACGCCCGCGCGCTCGCCAACGGGATCTCAATGGCGACGCTGCCGACCATGACCGGTATGGCCGTCGCCATCGTCGGCCTGTTTTTACTGCGCTTTGTGGAAAGCGCGGCCAACCGGAAACTCACTGATTTCAGCAATCAATTGAGATAGCCCGACAGCGGCTTACCAGGACTTGCATTAATCATGAAACGCTTTCGCAAAGCAGAAGAAGACAACGAAATCAACCTGACGCCCATGCTGGACGTGGTGTTTATCCTGTTGATATTTTTTATCGTCACCACTTCCTTCGTCAAGGAAACCGGTATCGATATCAACCGACCCAGCGCGGCGACCGCCGAGAAAAAATCCAAAGGCAATATCCTGATCGCCATCAGACCGAACGGTGAAATCTGGATCGACAACCGCAACATCGATATCAGAGCCGTGCGCGCCAATATTCAACGGCTCAAGGCGCGCTCGCCCCAAAGCTCGGTGATCATTCAGTCCGACCAGGATGCACGCACCGGCATTCTGGTCAAAGTCATGGATCAGATCCGCCTGGCCGGTGTCCAGAATATCTCCATTGCGGCATCGGTGGACTCCCAGTAATGTTGCGCACCTTCACCAGCCTGGTAGCCGCACTTGGCTTTTCGCTGCTGTCACTGCTGGCCCTCAAGTCTGTTATCGATATCAACAACGTCGCCGTCGAGGACAACGAAAATCTTCGCTATATCGATTTTGTACGCCTGAAAAAAGAACAGACCCTGCAAAGAAAAGAACGGGTAACACCCAAAAAGAAAGAACCGCCCAAAAAGCCACCCAAACCAAAAGTCGATATTCCAAAACCCGAAAAACCAAAAACCGTCTCCAGAACGGTGCAGCGCCTGGCCGTCAGTCCGGCACTGGATTTATCGGCCAGCAGCATTCTTGGTGATGCAATGGTCGCGGGGAACGGCCAGCAGGCCATCAGTACCAATGTTATCCCTCTGGTACGGATCAACCCGGTTTATCCGCGCCGCGCGCGCACCATGAAGAAGGAAGGCTACGTAAAACTGGAGTTCACCATCACCACGGAAGGCACCGTCAAGGATGTTGAAATTGTTGAATCCGACCCGCCAAAACTGTTCGATAGCTCGGCCGAGCGGGCACTGCTGAAGTGGAAGTTCCGGGCAAAAATCGAGGATAACCGGCCCATAGAACAACGGGCCATGGTGCAAATCAACTTCAAACTGGATCGCTGATCATGAACGCATTGAATCGAACCACTGTTTTTCTCGCCCTGTTTTCGCTGGCATCCCAAAACGCTCTGGCGGAAAGTCCGGACACCACCTTGTCCATGTCGGTTTTCAACAAGCTCAATACGGTAGAGGAATTCATCGGCCGGCAGGAATATGCCAAGGCCCAGGACAAACTCTCGCAAATGCTGAAGGAGCTGCCGGACAAGGCGGCTGATCGCGCCTATGTTTATTATTCGCAGGCAATGCTGTTTTTACAGCAGGAAAATTACCAACAGGCGCTGAACTATTACAAAAAAAGCTATGAACTCAATGCGCTCAATGAAAAGACCGCCGCCTCGGTCGCCCAGATGCTCGGTAATCTGTCGCTGCATTTTGAACAATACCAGCAAGCCATCGGCTATTTGAACGAATATATCAAACTCAACCCGACGCCCGAAAAACAGACGCTGTTCGCACTCGGGAGCGCCTATTACCAACTCGAACAATACAAAGCAGCCGAAGCACCTCTTGAACAGATCATGCAGCAGTTCGATCCTGACAAAAGTGCTTATCTGCTGCTGTTTTCCGCGTATTACGAACAGAAAAAACTGAACCCGGCGACCGGCGTTCTTGAAAGAATCATCCGCTTTTGGCCCGAGGAATCAGAACACTGGCTGCAACTGGCCTCCCTCTACCTCGAACAGAAAAAAATCAGCAAATCGCTGGAAGTCCTGCAACTGGCTTTCGCCAAAAAACTGCTGCTGAAAGAAAATGAATTACTGCAATACGTGTACGCACTCTACGAAAAAGGCCTGCCCTACAAAGCCGCGCGGGTATTGACACAGGCGTTCGACAACAAACAGATCGAACGCAACTATAAAAATTACTCACTGCTGGCCTCGCTATACGTCGACGCACGCGAAGACGACCTGGCGTTCGACGCGTTTCAGGCCGCCGCTGAATTCGCCAAAGACGGTAAGGACGACCTCTACCTTGCTCAGCTTCACTACGACAGGGAATCCTGGGAAAAATCGATTACGCATGCCAAGAAAGCTCTGAACAAAGGCATCAGCAACGCCGGTAACGCACATATGCTGATTGCCGCGTCGTACCACGAGCTGGATCAGACAAAGGAAGCCAAGAGCCACCTGGAACAGGCCTCCAGGCACAAGAAAACACGGGAAATGGCCCGCCAGTGGCTCGCCAGGCTTGAGTAAACAATCGCTCCACTCTCAATGGCTGGGCATCCCGGGGCTTTCGCACGAAGACTCAGGAAGGGATTTTCTGCCGATATCAAACGGTTCGAGAAATTACGGTGTCTGCCGTATAAGTCATTTATTGCACGCTCGTACTGCTTGCGGATTCTGTGCGGCTAAAGCACGGCTTCACCGGTGCAGGAAGTAATCAAGCCAGGGCCAGTCAACCCTTTTTTGCAGAGCCCTAAACAGGAACAGCACCCTTGCCGGGTGCTGTTCCTGATCCAAAGACACCTATCACTCAGAATTTATAGTCAAGACTTATATAGGCGCTGCGCGGCGCACCATAGTATCCGACCTGATAAAGACTGGTAATATATTTTTCGTCCGTGATATTTTTGACATTCAGCTTTATCGAAGCACTTTCCGAGATATCGTAGGCGACGAAGCCATCGAGCAGGACATAGGCATCCTGTTTGATAGCGGTTCCGGTAACATCATCGACCGTTGAAATGTCATCCTGCCATTTACCGGCTACGCCCAGCCGTAGCGCCGGCAACGCCGGAAGCTTGCCCCTAACCGCGAAATTAAACGTCTTTCTCGGAATCCATGTGTTGGCGTCTTCACCGTCCTTGTCTGTTAATTCCAGACTGCTCAAGCCGGCGCTCAATTCCAGAAATTCGTTGACCTGTCCGGTCAATTCCAGTTCCAGCCCTTCTGACTTGATATCGGTTCCTTCATAGTACCAGCGAAGGTCGTCAGTAACGCCCGCAAAAGTCGCTACGCCTTGTTGTTCGGCGCTAAAAACTGCGAGGGTGGCCTGAAGCCGGTCTTCCAGCCATTCTGATTTGATACCGGCCTCGTAGTTGACACCCTTCATCGCCGGCAGGTACTTACCTGTAATATCGTACTGGTCCTGATTCTGGTAAATATCCGAGTAACTGGCATAAGCCATCAGGTCATCATTAACGTCATAAACCAGTCCGACATACGGACTGACCTCTTCTTCAGACTGATCAACATCAACACCGCTGTTATCACCTGTGCGCTCGAATTTCACGGCGTTTACGCCGATCACGGATGCCAGCGAATCCGTCAGCTGAAAATTGCCGGCGGCATACACGCGGGTTCGCTCGCTGTGTTCATCACTGTAGTCTGCCTTCTCTCCCCAGACCGGCTCGGGCACGACATTACCGGCGTATGGAAATGCAGGCAAGGCACCAAAAGCCGGATCAGCACCATCCACGGGATAGTAACTCAGATCGTTGTCGCCTTCTGCATAGCTGATTCCCGCGGTCAAGGCATGCCAGCGCTCAGCGAATTGGAATTCGCCACTGACCGATGCATCGAGAATCTGGCTGTTCTGATCTGTTGCATACCGACCGGGCCAGCCATATAGCCCTTCACCGGTATCCGGGTCCAGGCCTTCGGTTGAATAGACATAGAACAGCTTGTCTTTATCCTCGAAAGTCCTGTAATTATAGGCGAGCTTGGCTTCCCAGTTATCACTCAACAAGTGGGTAAATTCGGCAAACGCTGTCGTGTTGATCGTATTCCAGTACGTCCAGTCTACAGTGGTTGAGGCATCACGATCCCATTCTGCCTGACTGCCGTCAGCATTACCCAGCACCAATGCGCCCCACATGTTTCCATCGGTATTTGCATCCTGGCGCGAAAGACCCAGGGTCAGCGTTGATTTATCGCCTATCTGTCCGTCTACCACCCCATAAAGAAAGATCCGGTCATTACTCATACCACGTAGATGGGATTCCTTATCCTCGGCCGCCATAACAAACCGCCCGGCCCAACGCCCATCCTCGGTCAAAGGGGTGGAATAATCCGCCTCAAACCGCTTTTTTTCGTAGGAACCGAACGTCAGCCGGACTTCACCCTGCCTCTCATTGGTCGGGCGCTTACGTACATAGTTGACGGTTCCCGCCGAGTTACCCAGACCAGTCAGCAAACCGTTCGCACCTCGGATGATCTCGATTTTTTCGTAAAAATAGGAGTCCATCGCACCCGAGACGATTCCCCAGTTATTAGGCATTCCCGCGCCGTCGATCTGAGTATTGACGACATCAAACCCTCTGGCAGTGTAATTGGATCGATTCGTTTCCCACTCCTCGACCTGTACACCGGTCGAAAATTTCAGCGCGTCATTGATGTTATCCGCACCGAAGTCTGCCATTAACCTGTCATCCAGGATGCTGATCGACTGCGGGGTATCCATCAGCTCGAGCCTCAATCCGGTCGCGCCGGTGGATATTCTGTCCTCGCGCTTGGACATCACGGTAATCGCTTCCAGCGACAGGGAGTCACCCTCATCTGCTGCCGGGTCGGGTGAGTCCGCCGCTATTATCGAACCTGCATAGGCGCTTCCCAACGTACAGCAGATGACGACAGACAGATATTTCATTGTGAATCCCGGCAGACTGGTAACAGTTTTCACACCCTTTTTTTGACAGAGGGCACTGCAGTTTGACGAACGGTTTTTATTTTTCATAGAATGCGAATCATTATTATTTGTATTTAGGAAAAACAAATCTTATAGTCTGCAAGCGTGTTTGTAAACACTTTCTCGCCGCTGCTTTTACTCGTCAGGAAATGCCACCGGGATTGATGGTGCCGGGGTTAAACCCAAACCTGAAGTCATTACAGGCACCAGAGGAATAGCCGAAGGATATTTATATTGAACGAGAATGATTCTCTTTTACAGACTATAAAAAACTGCTATGCTGGCGGGATTGCGATGGCGTCGATTGCCCTGCGCCATCGTTAACGATGGCCTTTTTAGCAAGCGGCAAGCAACTGCTGTCCGGGTCAGTGTTCACTCTTTGCTTGACCAGACGAAAACGATGCGGCTTGAAATGAAAGAAAAACACAGTCCGATTCAGACTGCTTCCACTCCAGTTCACCACATAAACCAAAGGATTCACGGATCGAGCTTATGACAGAGCAACGAACACAGAGCCGATGGAACCATCTCCCCGGTAATATCGCTGCATGGCGCAAGGTTCTGCCCGCAAGCCTGACAAGCGACAACCCTCGCGTTCTGCTTGGCAACCGTATTGCGGCCAGCCTGCTGGGCAGCTATGTCTTCTGCTGGGGTCTGATATCGCTTGGCGTGGCCGGCCTCTATGCCGCCGGCCTGGACTACCACGATGCCGAAGCCGTATCGATGATGATTGGACTTATTGCATTTCTTGTTGCTTTTCTAGGGTCATTTGCCGCCAGCAGAATAAGCCAGGTCTGGGGCATACTGCTTGGCAGCGGGGTCGTGATGATCCTGACCGCCAGGTTTATTCAAAACAGTCTTGTCTCCGGGAGCTGACCGATGTTTTCGACGTTCAAACAATCCATGACCTGGGTGCACACGTGGTTCGGCCTGGTTCTGGGCTATGTCCTGATGATCGCGTTTTTCTTCGGCAGCCTGTCGGTCTTTGATCGGGAGATTGATCGCTGGTCAATCCCCGAAACCCGCTTTGACCCGCAACCCATGCCGTCTTTTGACAGGATTTTGCTGCCGGTTTTTCAAGGGCTGGAACCCGATCAGGATGATTACGATAACAATATGCCCTTATTGCACGATGAAAGCCGTGGCCCGATGACACCGCGGCTTGAACTGCCGGCGGATGATTACTGGGCTTACACCACGCACCGAGACCCGGTACTGAGCATGGGCGCCGGCTTCCGCGTACCGTACCCCAAAGACCCGGGCGCCCATAACCATATTGAAGGCTTTACCATGGCAGATCCCCGCAACGGCAATACCCTGCCGGACGATCAGCTGAAAATCGGCAGCCAGTTCTTCTACCCCTTGCATTACAGCCTGAACATCCACTGGAAAAATCTCGGCTACTGGATCATAGCGCTTTCCGCCATGGTCATGATGGCCGCCCTGGTCACCGGCGTCATCATTCACCGGAAAATCTTCCGTGAATTTTTTACTTTCCGGCCCTGGAAGCGCACCCAGCGCAGCGCACTGGACTTGCATAATATGACCGGCGTGGTTGCCCTGCCCTTTCATTTCTTTTTTGCTTTTACCGGCTTGCTGATTTTTGCCGGCTGGCTGTATTTCCCGGTAAGCAGCAGCCTGCTCATGCCTCTGCATGAGCATCACGAGGTCGTGGAAGCACAGCATACCGGACTGCCTCATGAACGCTCCGGTCAAAGCGCCCCACTGGCTTCGGTCGATGCCATGATGGAGGAAGCGAAGCGCCGCTGGGCGGCGCGAGACATGGCGGGTGAAGTGGGTTTTCTGATGCTTCATCACCTGGGGGACGCCAACAGTTATGTCAGTATTTATCGTGCCGGCAGCGACCGTGTGGCGCTGGTCGGTGAAGGCATCCACTTTAAGGCCAGCACCGGTGAGGTCCTGCATGAAGATCCGCCCCCTTCACCGATTTCCGGCCTCAATGAGTTTCTTACCGGCCTGCACCTTCAGCACTTTGAGCACTGGCTGCTGCGCTGGTTGTATGTCTTCGGTGGACTGCTCGGTTGTATCTGCATAGCAACCGGCTTTATTTTCTTTATCGAAAAACGAAAAACCCGGCTTGCAAACTCCGGTCAACCGGGCTTGCGTATTGTTGACGCACTGGCGGTAAGCAGTATTACCGGCATGCTGATCGCCACC
>JAGRHW010000157.1 GCA_020444765.1 Gammaproteobacteria bacterium
TGGCGCCGCTGGCCGGCCTGGCCGATGTCATCGTCGACGTGGTCGACACCGGCGGCACCCTGCGGGCAAACGGTCTGGCTCCACTGCTGCCGATCGCCGATATCAGCTCGCGCCTGATCGTCAACAAGGCCGCGATGAAAATGAAACACACCGCCGTAACACAACTGGTGGCGCAGATTGCCGCCAAAGTAGGACAGTAAACCGATGTACAGCACAGACGATATCCGGATTCGTGAAACCAAGGAATTGCGTTCCCCCGAAGACCTGATCAATGAATACCCGGTCAGCGAGAAAGCCTCCGAGACCGTGCACAATGTCCGCCTGCAAATGCGCGCTATTCTCGACGGTGAGGACGACCGGCTGGCGGTCGTCGTGGGGCCCTGCTCGATTCATGATCCCAAGGCGGCGCGCGATTACGCCAGCCGTCTGCTGGAACAAAGAAACCGCCTGCAGGATGATCTGCTGGTCATCATGCGGGTGTATTTTGAAAAACCGCGTACCACGATCGGCTGGAAAGGTCTGATCAACGATCCGCAGCTCGATGATTCCTACCACATCAACGAGGGGCTCAGAATCGCCCGCAGCCTGTTGCTCGATATCAACGAGATGGGTTTGCCGGCCGGCACCGAATACCTGGACCTGATCAGCCCGCAATACATCGCCGATCTGGTCGGCTGGGGCGCGATCGGCGCCCGTACCACCGAAAGCCAGGCGCACAGGGAACTGGCGTCAGGCTTGTCTTGTCCGGTCGGTTTCAAGAACGGCACTTCCGGCAATGTGCAGATCGCCATCGATGCCATCGGTTCGGCGATGCATCCGCACCATTTTCTGTCGGTTACCAAGGAAGGACGCTCGGCGATTTTTGCCACCAGCGGCAATACCGATTGCCATTTGATCCTGCGCGGCGGGGCCGAGCACGTCAACTACGACGCCGCCAGCGTCGATCTGGCCGCCGAGCGTATGTCCCGAAGCGGTGTGCCGGTGCGCATGATGGTTGACTTCAGTCACGCCAACAGCCGGAAAAAGTTTGCCAGGCAAAAATACGTTTGCCAGGATGTATGCACCCAGATCGGCGGCGGCGACGAGCGGATCAAGGGCGTGATGATCGAAAGCAATCTGGTCGAAGGCAACCAGAAACTGCTCACCGACCGGGAGCTGGTTTACGGGCAGAGCATCACCGATGCCTGTGTCGGCTGGGACGATACCGAGACGATGTTGACTATGCTCGCCGAGGCGGTCAGACGACGGCGCGAATGCGCAGGAAAAAACGATGCTTGATATCAGGGTGCTGAATGCCGGTGACGCCGGTTTCTGGCAGGCACTGGAGCAACAGCTGGCGTGGGAAAGTGTCTCGGACGATGAGATTCACGTCACCGTGCGTGACATTATCGCCGATGTGCGCAAACGCGGTGATCAGGCGCTGCTCGAATACACCAATCGTTTCGACCGCTTGCAGCTGAGCTCGATGGACGAATGTATCATGGATGCGCAGGAGTTACAGGCAGCGCTGGCGCGCATCGGCGCAGATCAGCGACAGGCGCTGGAGTCGGCGGCACAACGGATTAAAAATTATGCTGACAGGCAGCGTCTGGAGTCCTGGAGTCTGGTCGAGGACAATGGCACTGTGCTCGGTCAGCAGGTCAGCCCGCTCGACAGGGTTGGCTTGTATGTGCCGGGCGGCAAGGCGGCCTATCCGTCAAGCGTGTTGATGAACGCAATTCCGGCCAAGGTCGCGGGTGTGCCGGAGGTGGTCATGGTAGTGCCGACGCCGGACGGCGTGCGTAACGATCTGGTGCTGGCGGCGGCAGCGGTAGCCGGTGTCGACCGGGCGATAACCGTCGGCGGCGCGCAGGCGGTGGCGGCCCTGGCTTATGGTACGGAAAGCGTGCCGGCGGTGGACAAGATCGTCGGTCCCGGTAATATTTTTGTCGCTACCGCCAAACGGCAGGTGTTCGGCCGGGTCGGCATCGATATGATCGCCGGCCCTTCGGAAATCTGCGTGGTTTGCGATGGCAGGACCGACCCGGACTGGATCGCGGTGGATCTTTTTTCCCAGGCCGAGCATGACGAGGATGCGCAATCGATCCTTATTTCCTGGGATGGGGAGTTTCTACGCGCCGTCAGGCAGTCCATGCAAAAACTGCTCGACGAAATGCCGCGTCAGGAAATCATCCGTAAATCGCTGGAAAATCGCGGGCTGTTAATACAAGTCGCCGATATCGATCAGGCTCTGGAAGTGGCGAATTTTATCGCGCCGGAGCATCTGGAGTTATCGCTGGACGACGCCGAACAGATTGCCTCGCGGGTACGCCACGCCGGGGCGATTTTCATGGGCCGTTACACGGCTGAAGCACTCGGGGATTATTGCGCCGGGCCGAACCACGTTTTGCCGACCTCCAGAACCGCGCGTTTTTCCTCGCCACTCGGGGTCTATGATTTTCAGAAACGCAGCAGCCTGATCGGTTGTTCCGCCGCCGGTGCGTCGGAGCTGGGCAAGACCGCCTCCGTTCTGGCGCGCGGCGAAGGTCTGGTCGCGCACGCCCGTTCCGCCGAAGCCCGGATCAAACCAGCATAAAGGCGATTGCGTAAACCACCAGACCGGCCAGGATGGTCCGGAACAGCTGTTTGCTCAGAAGCGCGGTAAGTGTTGCCGCGACGGCGCCGTAAATATACGGATTCGACGCTGACAGATTGAAGCTGCCGTCGTGAATAAACACCGCTTGCGCAATAATCGCGGTCAAGACCGCTATGGGTACGAATTCCAGCGCTTCCTTCAGCAGGGGCGGGATATGAAAGCGCCCGGCCAGCATCATCGGCAACAGGCGCGGAATGAACGTCACTGCCATCATTCCGCCGATCAGCAACCATTCCTTCATGACGATTTCCGGGATCGTCTGGCCAGCAGAACGCCGACCAGAATCGCCAGCAGCGACGAGAACAGCAGCCCGCTTTGATGGGGCCATGCATGGGTTATCAGTGCGGCAAAAAATGCGGTCGCCGCGCAGGCCCATTGCGCGCGATTCTGCAAGACCGGAACCACGATGCCGATAAACGCCACTACCATGGCGATATCCAGCCCCCAGCTGGTGAGGTCCGGCACCCGCTGTCCCATGACGATGCCGATCCAGGTGCAGAGCTGCCAGTTGCTGTACATGGCGATCGCCGAGCCGAAGTAATAGGCGGGCAGGTTTTGCGGGTTGTCGTCATGCAGCAGCCGGTTGCTGACCGTGGCGAAGGTTTCGTCGGTCAGCCAGAACGACATCAGCAGACGCAATGGTGACGGAATCTGTCCGACATGCGGCATCAGCGATGCCGAATACAACATATGGCGCAGATTGACGATAAAAACCGTCAGCACGATGATCGGCAGGGCGGCCGCGCTGCCAAGCAGGGTAGCGGCGATAAATTGTGAAGAGCCGGCAAACACAAAGGCCGACATGCCCATGGTCGCTGCCGCCGACAGCCCGTTGGCCTGTGCCAGCGCGCCGAACACCAGGCCGAACGGAACGGCCGCGATGATCAGCGGAACGGTGTCGCGTACTCCGAGAAAAAAATAATCTGATTTGCTTTGCGGCATGCAGGTGGATTTCGTTCTGTTTCTTTACTGTTTTCGTGACTTCAGGATTGTAACAGCCGGCCGCGGAAGTGTTCATGTAAATCGCCTGAATCGCCTGAATCGCCTGAATCGCCTGAATCGCCTGAATCGCCGGGCGTCGGGCTTACTGAAGATCGACTTCCTCGATCGAATCGTCGTCGTAAAAGATTTCCCGCACCCTTCGCGATTGACTGGTCTTGCCCACGCAGACTTCGGTTTTTTCGCCATCGGCAACCATCGTCAGATTGAAACCCAGGCCGGGCTGATGATTGATCACCAGCGGCCGCGTTTCGCCGGGCTGGATCTGCAGGGCGACGATGGTTTCCTGCGTGTTGTTGTTGCCGTGCTTGATTTCGACCAGATCGATCGGCGTTTGCCGGTAATTGAGCAGTTCCACCACCATGGCGTTGTCCGGCAGCTCGAGCTGGCGGCTGTGCTGAATCAACAGATAGCCGCTCAGCAGCACAAACAACAGCAGCGCAAAGCCCAGAACTTTATGGCTTGTCGTCAAGTTGTGCATCGGTTCGATTGCTTGGCGGATAGATCATTTTCCGGACGCCCGTGGCTTTTTTCGGGCAGAAAATTTTAAACCGGATGTGTCTGTCGGCGTTATGATAATTATCGTCTGATGCTACAATCGTGTTTTTTATCAAGGCCTGACAACCACAAGCATGAGCCAGAAAATTTACATCGACGGACATGCCGGCACGACCGGTTTGCGTATTCGCGAATGGCTCGATGGCCGCGACGATATCGAGCTGATCACGCTGCCGGAAGAGCAGCGCAAAGACGCCGAAGCGCGCAAGGACGCCGTGCAAACAACCGATATCGCCATCCTGTGCCTGCCCGACGAGGCGGCCAGGGAAGTGGCGCAATGGGTGCGCGAAGCCGACACCCGCGTCATCGATGCCAGCACCGCGCACCGTGTATCGCCCGACTGGATCTATGGTCTGCCGGAATTACAGCACGACCAGCGCGAAAAAATCCGCAACGCCAAGCTGGTCAGCAATCCCGGTTGTTACAGCTCGGCGTCGATCCTGTTGCTGCGGCCGCTGCTCGATGACGGCATCATCAGCCCGGATACGGCGGTATTTATTCATGCCTTGTCTGGTTATTCCGGCGGTGGCAGGGCGATGATCGAAAAATGGCAGGCGGCGGATTCACCCCTGTCCGGCCTGCCGTTCGAGGCGCCTTATGCCTATGAGCGCAAGCACAAACACATACCAGAGATGCAGCGCTACGCCGGTTTGATCAACGAACCGCAATTTGTGCCGGCTGTTGGTGCATTCCATAGCGGCATGCGGGTACAGATTCCCCTGCATAAGGTGACGCTCGATGGCGCGGGCGCGGAAAAAATCCACGCCGTCTACAGCGAATGCTATGACGATGAGGTCTTCATCAAACTGCACGGGCTGGGCAGCGAGGAGCCGTTCGGCGAGTTGAGCTTCGACCCGCGCGTCTGCAACAACACCAACCGCCTCGAGTTGCATGTGCTGGCGCATCCGGACGGACATGTGACTCTGATGGCGGTACTGGACAACCTCGGCAAGGGCGCGAGCGGCATGGCGATCCAAAGTCTGAACCTGATGCTGGGCGTGGACGAGGCGACGGGTCTGCCGGTCTAGGGGCCGGGGTTTAGACGTCTCTAGGCCATCAGCCCTTTGAGCAGGTAACCAATCGCGTAAGCGATGGCCGCCGCCGCGCCGCCGGCCAGCAGGGTCTCGAGAGCCTCGGTATACCACGGACGGATAACGAAGCGGCTTTTCGCGGCACCGACCAGCATAAAGGCGATACCGGTCATGATGCTGCTGGCGAGAAAAGGCGACGCCAGTGTGCCCGGCATAAACCAGTTGATCACAAAAGGCACCAATGGCACGGCGCCGACCACCGCAAAAGCCACAAAGGTGGCGATGGCTGCCTTGAGCGGGTCCGGTCCGTCGAGCGTTATGCCGTGTTCCTCTACCAGCATGGTATCGATCCAGCGATCCTCGTCAGCAATCGTGTGTTCGACAATGCTGTCGAGTTTGTTGCCGGTGAAGCCCTTGGCCTGAAAAATTTGTCGGATTTCCTCGATTTCCCCTTCCGGGTGGCGGCGGATGTGATCGCGTTCCAGGTCGCGGATTTTTTCACGCATCTGCTGATCGGCGCGGGTGCCGAGAAAATTACTGATGGCCATGCTGAAGCCGTCCGCGAACAGATTGGCGGCGCCCAGTATCAGAATGATGCCGATGCTCAGCTTTGCGCCCGCTACGCTGGAAACCACGGCGAAGGTGGTGACTGCGCCATCAATCGCTCCGTAGATAAAGTCCTTCAGGTAGATCCGGTCCGGTCCGTCCTCCAGGCGCGAGGCGATCGCTTCGCGGGTGTGCATGCGGCGCAGGTCCGTGATTTTCATCCGATCCGATTTAAGATATGACATAGCGGTTCAACCTTGCGTATTAGGGACGGGCGGCGAGTGTCGCCTGAGCTGAAAATTCCAGATGACCACGCCAGCCGCTGATTTCCAGACGGGTTTGCGGGCGGGTCGTGGTTGCTTCCAGCAGCAAATCCTGGGCGTTGATAACTGGCTGCCCGTTGATGTGGGTGATGATATCACCACCCTGCAGTCCTGCCTCGGCGGCCGGGCTGTTTTCGAAAACGCCGGTCACGATCGTGCCTCTGGCGTGTTTGGCGAACAGCTCCGGGTAATAAATCAGGTCATCGACCTGAACGCCGAGCCAGCCGCGCTGTACGGTCTGGTTTTCGATAATCTGCGGCACCACGTAATTGACCAGCCGCAAAGGAACCGCAAAGCCGATGCCCTGGGCACCGCCCCGCGGCGCGTAAACGGCGGTGTTGATGCCGATAAGTTCGCCGTAGGGATTGACCAGAGCCCCGCCGGAGTTACCCGGATTGATTGCCGCGTCAACCTGGATAAAGTCCTGCAGCGGCGTGTCGGTGACATTGCGCCGGCCGGTGGCGCTGACGATACCCATCGTCACGGTCTGACCGAAACCGTAAGGATTGCCGATCGTCAAGACCACATCGCCGACGCGCGGAGTTTCCTCCACCGCAAGCCGGATTTGCGGCAGCGCCCCGGCGCTGTTGATTTTCAGCACGGCCAGATCCGTGACCTTGTCGGTACCGACCTTGGTGGCTGCAAACTGGCGGCCGTCGGCGAGAGCAGCGGTAATCACGTCAGCGTTGGCGACCAGATGCTCGTTGGTGATGATATAGCCGTCATTGCTGATAATCACGCCAGAGCCCTGGCTGGTACTGATGCGGTTGACCGGTAATTCACCGTCTTCACCGAACAGGTTGTTAAACACGCGATCGCCCGGCACTTGCTGCCATTGGCTGACTTCCTCGGTGTAAATGCTGACGACCGCAGGTGCGGCCGTGACCACCGCGGCATGAAACGAGTTTGGCAGCATGGACGGGCGCTCATTGCCATTGCGCTGTTCGCCGTAACTGAGGCGGCCGTTCGGAGCCGGGGCGGCTTCATGTTCCCGGGCCAAAAAATGGTAAGCTGCGCCGAACAACAGTCCGCTCAGCACGGAGATCAAAACAAGTCGCGAGTTGCTGATGGTCATCGAAAAATGAACGGGTCTGTTTGGTTTCTGGGTTTAGACAGGCGCTTATGCCGGGTTCCTGCCGGAGAACAATAAACATGGCAAGATTGAACGATATCGTCGATTACTGCAATGATCTGCTGCAAGCCGATGCATTTGCCGATTTCTGCCCGAATGGTTTGCAGCTGGAAGGTCGGCAGCAGGTTGACACTTTGCTGAGTGGCGTCACCGCAAGTCGGGCGCTGATCGAGCGGGCGATTGAGGAACGTGCCGACGCCATTCTGGTGCATCATGGTTTGTTCTGGAAAGGCGAGGATGCGCGCCTGACGGGCATGAAATTCCGGCGACTCAAAGCCCTGATCGAAAACGGTATCGGCCTGATCGCCTACCATTTGCCGCTGGACGCGCATCCGCGCGTCGGCAATAACGCGCAACTGGC
This sequence comes from Gammaproteobacteria bacterium, assembly GCA_020444765.1. The sequence goes on from JAGRHW010000157.1 coordinate 7,586, forward strand.
GCTGCGCTTCGGGCTTGAGCAATTTTCGGTGCTGGGCGAGGGCGAGGCTAAAAATCTGTTCTTCCACGCCGAGCTGCCTAAGCCCCTGTCGGGTGATGAGCTGGCCCGGCAAATCGAGCGCAGCCTGAACCGGCCGCCGCTGCATATCGACGGCGGGCCGGCGCTGATCCGCAAGATCGGCTGGTGTACCGGCGCCGCGCAGTCGTTTATCGACCAGGCGGCGACGCTGGGGCTGGATGCCTACATCAGTGGCGAGGTCTCCGAGCAAACCACGCATGC
>JAGRHW010000158.1 GCA_020444765.1 Gammaproteobacteria bacterium
TTATCCTGGCGTCATCGTAGCCAAGGGCGCGGAGGATGTCATCAGTATCTTCGCCAAGCAAGGGGCCGCTCTTGGTGGGAATGGTTTCACCACTGACCTTGATAGGGCTGGCTATCATGTTTATTTTTCGCGGATCGGTCGGCGATGAAAACTCCGCCAGTTTTCCGTTGTTTTTGATAAACGACGTTTCGAGGGCCTGACCGATATCATAAACGGGCGAGGCCGGGATATAGCCGCCGAAAATCTCGATCCACTCCTCGGCGTCCTTCACCGACAGCGCTTCGTCGAGCAGTTCGGTCAGCGTGTCGCGGTTTTCCAGGCGCTCCTTGAAGGTCAGGAATCTCGGATCGTCTTTCCACTCGGGATGACCGACTTTATCCGCCAGAATAGGCCAGAATTTTTCCTTGTTGCACATCAGGAAGATCCAGCCATCCCTGGTCTTGTAGAGCTGGGACGGCGTCAGCGACGGATGCGACGATCTTGGCTCGCGGCCCTGGACCACGCCTGCGTTCAGATACCAGGTCGCCAGATAGGTCAGGTTCTGCAGCGCGGTATCGAAAAGGCTGACGTCCAGATCCTTGCCGACGCCGCTGTTTCTGGCGCCGAGCACGCCGGAGACCAGGCTGAAGGCAGCCATCAAGCCGGTCATCATATCGACGATCGACAAACCGAAGCGCGAGGGCGGCTGGCCAGGCTCACCGGTGACACTCAGGTAACCGGTTTCGGCCTGCATCAGGTAGTCATAACCCGGCCAGCTCTTGCGTTCGCCCTCGCGTCCGTAGGCGGACAAGTGCGTGCAGACAATTTTCGGATTGACGCTTTTGAGCGACTCATAGGTCAGTCCGAGCTTTTCGGGAAGGTCGCCGCGAAGATTGTTGATGACCGCATCCGCCTTGCCGACCAGCTCATGAAACAGTTTGACCCCTTCCTCGGATTTGAGGTTAAGGGTCATGCTTCTCTTGTTCCGGTTAAAGGACTGGAAGAAGTGGCTGTTGTTTTTCTCAAAGAAATAGGGGCCTACATGGCGGCCTATTTCGCCCTCGGTAGCCGGTGTCTCGATTTTTATGACATCGGCGCCGAGGTCGCCGAGGAACATGGTGCCGAAGGGGCCGGCACCATATTGTTCAACGGCGATTACTGTCATACCTTGTAATGGAAGCATTTTTTTCCTCGGCCGCGGATTAAACAGGGTTCTTTTCAATCAGTCGTTTGGTAATCACCAGGCGCTGAATTTCATTGGTTCCCTCGCCGATGCAGAGCAGCGGGGCGTCCCGGTACAAGCGCTCCACAGGGAACTCCTTGGAATAGCCGTAACCGCCATGAATCCTCAGGGCATCGGTTGCATTATTAATGGCAGCCTCGGTGGCGTACAGTTTTGCCATGCCGGCCTCGAAGTCGCAGCGCTCACCGCGGTCCAGGGCATTGGCCGCCTGTTCGACCAGCAGCCGCGCCGCGCTGACCCGGGTGACCATATCCGCGAGTTTCAGGGCGATGGCCTGATGTTGGCAGATCGGCTTGCCGAAGGTCTTGCGCTGCTGGCTGTACTTGACGGATTCGTCGAGCGCCGCCTGTGCGATACCGACACCGCGGGCGGCGACATTGACCCTGCCCAGTTCCAGGCCGGTGATCGCGCAGGCCATGCCGAAACCTTCTTCAGCGCCGATCAGATTGAAGGCGGGTACACGGTAGTTATCGAAAATCAGCTCGGCGCTGTCGATTCCCTTGTAACCGAGTTTTTCGAGTTTTTTGCTGGCTTCGAAACCCTGATCCTTGACGGTAAGAAACATCGACATGCCTTTGTGCCTGGGGTCGGCGCTCGGGTCGGTTTTTACCAGGGTGGCGAAGCAGGAGCCCTTGATGCCGTTGGAAATCCAGGTTTTGGTGCCGTTGATGATGTAATCGTCGCCGTCCTTTTTCGCCAGGGTGCGTATGGCTTGCAGATCGGTGCCACAGTCGGGTTCGGTCAGCGCCAGGCCTCCGCGCAGTTCGCCGGTGGCAAACCGGGGCAGAAAATATTCCTTCTGGGCCTGCGTGCCTTTTTTATTGACGATAAACGCCATGATCAGGTGGGAGTTGATTATGCCTGACAGAGACATCCAGACAGTGGCGATTTTCTCGATGACCTTGGCATAAGTGGACGGGCGCAACCCCAGGCCGCCAAACTCCTCCGGAATGATGGCGCCGAACAAGCCAAGCTCCTTCATCTTTTCGACGATTTCGTCCGGGTAAATGTCATTATGCTCAAGGTGCATGACATGGGGTTTGACGTCACGCTCAAGAAACCGCTCTACCGAGTCCAGAATCATCCGTTCCTGCTCAAGCAGTTCCTGATCGTTTGCGTTAGTGCTCATATAAATCTCCGATATCTTATTATGTATTGGCTGATAAGGTGTTGATCAGGCTTTTGGCTGAAGTCGCCTTGTCCAGATCCAGAAGGGTGGTTTTGACCTCGTCAAGCGCCCGCTGCGATAAATACAGGGAGGCGGTTTCCTTGAACTTGTCCGCTATTTCCCCGTTGGACAGCGGCCGGTCGGCAACGCCCCTGTTGATATGTTCCCGATGGCTGATTTTTTCGCCGGATTTCAGGGTAACGACGAGTTCGCCGGAATAGGCCTTGGGGAATGGCGAATCAGGGTCAGTCTGGTATTCGACCTTGCTGGCGATGGTGAGAATCCCGGGATCGCTGATCATTTCGTTATCCAGTTCCTGAAGCGTGAATCGCTTGTTGCACAACGCGGCGGCAACGGCGTAAGGAATACTGAATTGCGCTTCGTAGCTGTTTGCCGGTTTCTTTTTGTTGCTGACCGGCTCGCAAACAGTCTTGACCACCTCTTGCGGGACCAGGGCTGTAATGCTTTCGATTTCATCGAGATCGTCGAGTTTTTTTCTGATATGCAAAGCCGAGTCAATACAGGCATGGGTAAAATGACAGGCCGGGAACGGCTTGATGGCGGTGCCCATCAATTCCCATTGACTGCCCAGTCCGGCGGTTGCCAAAGACAGATCTTTCGAATCGCTCTCGGTTCCGAGATAGGTGTTGAACAGGCCGAAGCGCCCTTCGTAGGGTTTGGAAATGCCGACAAATCCTTCTCTGGCCAGAGAAACAGCGGTCAGCGCCGAAGCCGCTGCCCAGCCGGGGTGAATCCGCTTGTTCCAGGCGCCGTCCTGCAGAAATTCCAGCGAACCGGACGCCATCGACAGGGCGATGCCTTGCGCCATGACCAGCTGTTTACGGTTGAGCTTGTACAATCTGCCGGCGGCCAGAGTGCAGGCAAAAATCCCGATCACGCCGGTCGGATGAAAACCGACCTGATGGAAACCGCCCTTGGCAACCGAGCCGAGGCGCGCCGCCGCTTCCATGCCCAGAATATAGGCTGTGACAACATCACTACCGGAGGCTTTGACGGTGCTTGCCGCGGATAAGACCAGGGGAAACAGGCTTGCAGTAGGATGAATCACACCGGTGACATGTGTATCGTCGAAATCAAGGCCGTGACACAGCAGCCCGTTGACGATCGCAGCATCGCGCGGCGGCAGGCTGGTGGCCATGCCGATAACCGGCGTGACGCCTGTTCCCGACAGATTGCGGATGGCGTTCAGCGTGCGGTGAGCGAAATCATAGCGAGTGGAGGCGAAGGCGATACCCAGGGCATCCAGGATATGATGCAGGGCCCGGGTTCGGACCTCGGCCGGAATATCCTGGTCCGCGGTGTCGATCACGAAGTCGGCGAGAACCTCGGAGATCGATTTTTCCGTTACTTGTTCTTTGGAGTCGACCATAGTTACTCTCTTGTATTATTGTCTGTTGATCGTTCGGTGGAAGCCGGTGTGTTGGGGCTGTTCAATCGCCGACGCCGTGTCCGCGTTTCGGCACCAGGCTGTTGCGTACGAATGTCATGAAAACCGTGCCGTCGGCTTTGTAACCCTCGGTGCGGGTCGTCACGATGCCCTGATTGGGACGGGACTTCGATTCCCGGACTTCCAGCACCTCGGAGCGCGCGTAAATGGTGTCGCCGGGAAAGACCGGTGAGGTCAGTTTGATATCGTTCCAGCCGAGGTTGGCGATGGATTTGTAACTGATATCATCAACCGTCATGCCGAGAACCATGGCCAGGGTCAGGCCGCTGTTGACCAGTAGGTCGCCAAACTCGGACTTCTCGGCGTGAGCCTTGTCGCAGTGCATGGGGTGGCGATTCATGGTCAGCAGACTGAATTGAATATTGTCTGACTCGGTAATCGTTCTGCCGGGACGATGATCGTAAACATCGCCGATCCCGAAGTCTTCGAGGTAGCGGCCGTAGCTGGCCACCAGTGCCTTTTTGTTTTTTTGTTCCATTAGAAATTCCTGATTTGTTTTCTCAACTTCGTGGTTATAGAATCTAACTTGTCCGTACAAATCTGGCAACACTTTTTTGAGGTTGAGAGGCATGACAATAATTAAAACGCAATCGCAAACTCCTGATACCGGGTCGGGCAGACTCGGTCGACGGTCGCTTCTGTTCGTGCCCGGCAGCCGGATCGACCGGGTGACAAAAGCGCTGGAGAGCGAGGCCGACGCAGTGATCATCGATCTGGAAGATGCGGTTGCGCCCGGTATGAAAAACCAGGCGAGAGCCGAGGTGCTTGAATTTCTCAAGCAGAGAGGGAGGGAAGGCTCCGTAAACAAGGAGCTGTTTGTGCGGATCAATGCGATACGGTCGAGCAACGGCATGCGCGATCTTCTTGCTCTGGCCGAAGAGGCGAAAGGTTGCTGGGACGCCATTGTCGTGCCGAAGGCTGATACGCAAGGCGATATCAGGCAGGTGGCTGATATTCTGGATGAGCATGATGTGCCGGGCTCGATAGCCGCCTTGATTGAAAGTCTCGAAGGTCTGGACAATATCAATCAGATCGCCGCCGCGTCGGAGCGGATGGATTTTCTGATGTTCGGCGGGGCGGATTTTGCCGCTGATCTGGGCGTGGCAATCGAGCGTTTGCCGTTGGAGCATGCGCGATGCCGGGTCATACACGCAGCCGCGAGATTCGGTTTGGCATCGGTCGAAATGCCATGGATAAATCTTTCTGATAAAGACGGTTATGAAGATGATTTAAAGTATTGCTTTAAATTGGGTTTTGATGCGCGAGCCGCTATCCACCCCGATCAGATTGCCGGTATTCACCGGCATTTGCTGCCGACTCCAGAGGGGGTGTCCAAGGCCCGCGAGATCGTCAGGGCCTTCGAGGAGGCGGACGGCGGTGTCTTTGCCATGAACGGCCGTCTGGTCGAAAAGCCGGTGGTGATGGCGGCAAGGAAAGCCCTCGCGAGAGCCGGGCGTGCGGCAGGTGGAGCTTGAGCATGAATCAGAATGTTGCCGAGGCTCCCAGGGCCTATGGCGGTTTGCCGCTGGCGCTCGGGTTGACGACCACGGTTCAGGGGCTGGCCACGCTGATCGTGCTGGCGCTGGCGACCCTGGCGCCAATCGCGGCGCCCTCACTGGGTGTCGGGCCGGAGGCGGTCGGTTATCAGATCAGCGTGATCTATACCTCGGGCGCGCTGGTATCGGCATTTGCGGGTACGCTGGTGCATCGTTTTGGCGGCTGTGCAATCAGTCAGGCCGCCATGGTGCTTGGCGCGGTTGGTTGTCTGGGGATGGCTTCCGGGAGTCTGCCGATGGTGGCGCTGGCGTCGGTGCTGATCGGCATCAGTTACGGGATGACGAATCCGGCTGCCTCCCAGGTGCTTAACCGGGTGACGCCCGCGGGCCGTCAGGGCATAGTTTTTTCGTTAAAACAAACCGGCGTGCCGCTGGGTGGCGTGGTGGCGGGTTTGAGTCTTCCGGTGCTCGCTTTACTGGTGGGCTGGCAGATGGCGGTTTGTGTCGTCGGCGGCTGCGCGCTACTGCTTGCGCTTTGCATGATACCGCTGCGCTCGCGCTGGGATTTTGACCGGGACAGAAGCGTGCGCATTGCTGCCAGTCTGGTTTCCGGGCCTGTGCTGGTGTGGTCCGTGCCGCGTCTCCGGGTGCTTGCCCTGATGGGGTTTTGCTTTTCGGCGGTTCAGCTCTCGCTGATGAGTTTTCTGGTAACCCTGCTGGTCGAGGATGCGCGCTGGAGTCTGGTTGCGGCGGGTGGCGCAGCTTCGCTGGTTCAGAGTTTTGGCGCCGGGGCCCGTATTGGCTGGGGTTTGCTGGCGGATAAAATCGGCAACGGCATTCCGGTGTTGATAGCGATCGGGGTTATTACCGTTGCGTCTTCGCTGGTCGTATCGCAGCTTGTTCCGGACTGGCCCGACTGGCTGGTGCTGAGTGTTTTGTCGGTTTTCGGGGTTGCGGCAATCGGCTGGAACGGGGTTTTTATCGCTGAGGTCGTTCGCTCCGCGCCGGCTGGAAAAGCCGGCATAGCGACCGGCGGAACGCTGACCCTGACGTTTGCCGGTGTGGTTCTCGGGCCTTCCTTATACGCAATGATTCACGGCTTTTTTGATTCCTATGCGGCTACGTTTCTGGCGCTGGCCGTCTTTCCGGTGATCGGTGTGTTCCTGATGTTGACGCAGTTGAGACCGCAAAAGCTCAAGATCTAGCATCATTTCGGCAGCAAAATTTTACAAATTGTACGGACAAATTATTGACCAAGAGCGATAACTTGTTATTATGACTTCCGGATTCAACTCTTGGCCATCCGGCTGAATTTGACCCTTAACCTCAACCCTTACGTTGTTCGAGTGCAGTAAAAGGAGAAGGAAATGCAGACAAATATAAAAAAGATCGTTGGCTCAGTCATGCTGTCGACGTCCATGTTGCTCAGCGCTGGTGCGATGGCCCAGAGCGAGCCCATACCCATGGTGTTGACCAACGCCATCGCGACCACCCATTGGGGGTCCAAGCTGATGCAGCACTATGCCGACGAGCTTGAGGAAAGGAGCGGTGGCCGCATCGATACCAAGGTGTATCACGGCGGTACCCTGTACAAGGACAAGGATGCGGTTGCCGCACTCGGAACCGGTTCGGTTCACATGGTGTGGCCTGTCAGCGTTCAGCTCGAAAGTATCAGCCCGAAGTACGGCGTGATCAATCTGCCGTTCGCGCTGACTGATGAATTCATGCAGGCCGAAGGTGCCGCCGATGAAGTCGCTTCGATGCTTTCCGCCTATCTGCCGGAAAACATGCAGGTCATGGGGCTGATGAGAACCGCCGAGCTGGTTTTTATTTTCGATGAAATCGCTGTCAACGAACCGAACAATCTGAACGGTAAAAAAATCCGTTTGACCGGCGGCAAAGTCCTGCAGGGATTGATCAGGGGTTATGGCGCCAGCCCGATTTCCATGCCGGCCTCGGAAATGGCCACGGCCATGATGCAGGGGGCCATAGATGGCATTCTGACATCCGCCGGCGGTTGGGAAATGGTTGGCGTTGGCGCGGCCGATACCGCCACGCTGATCCCGGGCCTGAGTCTGCTGACCTATTCTGTTGTCGTCGATAGGGAATGGCTTGAAAAGCTGCCTGAAGACCTGCAGAAAATTGTTGTGGACACCACCAACGAAATGCTCGCCAAGCAGTGGCAGGAGGCCATAGAGTCTGATCTTGAAACACGTGAAAAACTCCTTGAGGAAGGCGGTAAGTGGGTCGTTGCCGATGAGCAAAGCACCGGGCAGTTCAAAGAGGTTGCGCAGAAGGTCAATGGCGAGTTTATCGACCGCTATCCGGACGTCTGGAACAAGTTTGTCGACATCCAGAATAAATACAAGTGAGAAAAGCAGGCATAAGGTGCGGAACAGATGGCTATCGACTCGCTGTCTGTTCCGGCTATACCCTGTTCTCCTTTAAATCGTAAAAAAATC
>JAGRHW010000159.1 GCA_020444765.1 Gammaproteobacteria bacterium
AATTCAAGATGGCGGTATCGGGTTGCCCGCGAAACTGTGCCGAGGCGACCATCAAGGATTTTGGCGTGGTGTGTGTCGATTCCGGATACGAATTACATGTCGGCGGTAACGGCGGTATCAAGGTTCGGGTGACGGACCTGCTATGCAAGGTGGAAACCGAGGCGCAGGTGTTGGAATACAGTGCTGCATTTGTACAGAAGTACCGCGAGGAAGCCCACTATCTGGAGCGAACAGCGCCCTGGGTTGAGCGAGTAGGCCTGCAGTCCATCAAAGAGGTGATTTTCGATGAGAATCAACGCCGGGCATTGGCCGAACGTTTTTACTATTCACAGAAATTTGCCCAGATTGACCCCTGGAAAGAACGTGCCGAGGGTAAATCGGAACATGAATTCAAGTCCATAGAAATCAGCGCTGCCTGATGCCGTCCACATTATTTAATCGAGGATCCTGACATGAACAACTGGACCGAAATAGCCAGGCTTGAAGATATACCCAAGCTGGGCGCGCGCGTCGTCAAAACCCAAACCGTGAATATCGCGGTGTTTCGTACCCGGGACGACCAGGTATTTGCACTCAAGGATGAATGCCCCCACCGCAAGGGACCGCTCTCCCAGGGCATCGTGCACGACACGACAGTGACCTGTCCGTTGCACAACTGGAAGATTGATCTGGCAAGCGGCGAAGCCAGGGCTCCCGATCAGGGATGCAGTCGCAGCTTTCCGGTCAAGGTAGAGAATGGCCTTGTCTATCTGGGCCTGACAGATCAACAGGCGGTTGCCTGATTAAACATTCCCCCCCACTGAACCAACCACGAGGTAATAAGTATGTCTTATTTGGAACCTACAGAGTTTGTATCGAAGATGGTCGACCAGGGCGAGTCCAAGGTCTATATGTCAACCAAAGACACCCTGATTCGAGCTTTCATGGCTGGAGCCACTCTGGCGCTGGCTGCCGTTTTCGCTATCACGGTCGCAACCAAAACCGGTTCACCCCTGCTTGGTGCGATTCTGTTCCCGGTCGGATTCATGATGTTGTACCTGATGAAATTCGATCTGCTGACCGGCGTATTTACGCTGGTACCACTGGCCCTGATTGATCGTCGGCCTGGAGTCACTGTCTCCCAGGTGCTGCGAAACTGGGGCCTTGTTTTTGCAGGTAACTTCGCAGGCGCACTCGCGGTGGCTTTCATGATGTCTTATATTCTGACTTATGGTTACAACACCGATGGCGGTCTGATTGCCGAGAAAGTCAGTCAAATCGGTGAGTCCAGGACCCTTGGGTATAAAGCCTATGGTTTGGACGGTTGGATCACCATTTTTATCCGCGGTATGTTGTGTAACTGGATGGTCTCCATGGGTGTGGTTGGCGCCATGATCTCCACCAGCGCCACCGGTAAAATGGGCGCCATGTGGATGCCGATCATGTTGTTCTTCTTTATGGGATTCGAGCACTCCATCGTTAACATGTTTTTGTTCCCGTTTTCCATGATCATGGGTGGGGGATTCACTTTCGTCGAATACATTCTTTGGAATGAACTGCCGACAGCACTGGGTAATCTGGTGGGTGGTTTTGTTCTGGTAGGATTGCCTCTTTACTATACCCACGTACGCACAAGCCCCGCACGTGCTCTCAAAAACAAGCAACGCCCCAGTGCGGAAAGTACTCTGAACGTCAGTGCCTGATACAGTCCTTTCCTCAGACTCCCGACCTGAATCTGGTCGGGAGTCTCAATCTGAGAGTCTCGACAGATTGAAAATCTCGTTTGGCCAATGCAGCGATCAAGGCATCAAGCCGGAAAATCAGGATTTTCACGCAGTTATGCTGCCCGACGAACCACAGCTCGGTAGCAAAGGCGCGGTACTGGCGCTGGCCGACGGCATCAGCAGCAGCAGAGTCAGTGCCGAGGCGAGTGCATCGGCGGTCAAGTCGTTTATCGATGGTTATTATGCAACCCCGGAATCGTGGAGTGTCGGCACTTCTGCACGCCGTGTGTTGCAAGCCACCAACTCCTGGCTATACGCCCAGACCTGCAATGCGATGGGTCGTTTCAACCTGGAAAAAGGCTATATCTGTACATTAAGCGCGATGGTCATAAAGTCCAATACCGCGTATCTCTTTCATATCGGCGATTCACGTATCTACCGGCTGAGTGGTGCCGGGCTTGAGCAGCTGACCGAAGATCATCGACTCTGGGAGTCTGAACAAAAAAGCTATTTAAGTCACGCACTGGGTATGCGTGAAAAACTGCATCTCGACCATACAGCAATGCCTGTGCAAGTCGGGGATTGTTTTATACTGGCAACCGACGGTGTCTATGAATTTTGTTCGGATACTGAGATTGCCGAAATCATAGCCGGGCATTGTGATGACCTGGAACTCGCCGCACACCTTATCGTGCAAAAAGCCATGGCGAATGCCAGCAATGATAACCTGACGATCCAGATTGTGCGGATCGAACAACTACCCAACACAAAACTTCCGGAATTGCAGCGACAGGCGGCAGACCTGGCTTTTCCGCCGGAAATGCATCCCGGCACCGAGTTTGAAGGCTATCGTATAGAGCGGGCATTACACCACAGCAGCCGAAGTCATATCTACCTGGCATCCGATAAGGATACGGGTGAGTCGGTGATTCTAAAAACACCCTCAGTTGACTTGTGGCAGAATGCCGAATACCGCGAACGATTCCTGATGGAAGACTGGGTGGCCCGGCGAGTTAACAACGCGCATCTCTTAAAGTCCATTCCACCCCGGCAACAACGTCAGTTCCTGTATAACGTGAGTGAGTACATCCAGGGCCAAACACTGGTACAGTGGATGATCGACAACCCGAGGCCAAGCCTGGAAACGGTGCGCAATATAGTGGTACAGATAGCAAGGGGTCTGAACGCACTGCACCGCCAGGAGATGCTGCACCAGGATTTACGGCCAGCGAATGTGATGATCTGCGATAACGGGACGGTTAAAATTATCGACTTCGGTTCCGTACATGTCGCCGGGGTTGAAGAAAGTACCGACGATCCGCAACCCATGCTTGGAACAGTACAATACTGTGCACCTGAGTATTTTCTCGGTGAATCCGGCAGTATTGCGTCCGACCTGTTCTCGCTTGCCGTGATCACTTACCAGATGCTTTGCGGCAAGCTGCCTTACGGGGCACAGATTGCCCGGGCTACAACCCGTGGCGCACAGCTCAGGCTGGTATATCGCTCTCTGTTGGAGGATGATCCTAAAATCCCCGTTTGGATTGATGAAACACTGCGCAAGGCCCTGCATCCCAACCCGGTCAGACGTTACGATACCTTATCCGAGTTTGTTTATGATCTCCGTGTTCCCAACCCGGCATTTGCAAACAAGCAACACAAACCGTTAGTGAAACGAAACCCGCTGTTATTTTGGAAAGGGCTTTCGCTATTGCTGTTTCTGACCATTGTGGCAATGCTGTTAAAGCAGTACTGGCCGATAGCCGGGCACTAGTGGTCCATCCACTTGATACTATCGGGTGGATGGACCACTAGCTCTGTGACATACCTTTCAAGCTGTTATTTTGCAGAACCATTTCAGCCACTTCAGCCAGGCGTAGATTGTGCTCCATCGCCAGATTACGCAAATACCGATAAGCCTGATCTTCATTGAGCTGCATTTGCTGCATCAATATGCCTTTGGTTCGTTCAATCTGTTTGCGCTCACGAATAGCGCGCCTGGCTGTTTCCAGCTCGGCTTCGACGTTGGCCAGATGCCTGGACTGCTGACGTAATAGATCTATGACCGAGCGAGGTGCATGCTTAATGTGTTCCTGTCCACCCTGTTGAAAAACCAGCAAGCGCTCTACCGGAATCTCCGGATCGAAAAACCGTTGCACCACTTCATCGGTAACCACGTTTGAGCTGCCCAGGTTTTGCAAAAGTCTGGTGGAATCATTGAGTGCCCGCAGATTTTTACTGATAAGTGTTTCGCAGTGTTTTTGTAAGGTCAGAACCAGTTTACGCTGAATCCGCCACATAAAACCAATGCGCTCACTGGCATTTTCAAACCAGACATCACTCAGGCCAGTATCCAGGTTTGTATTGTCTTCAGCATCACGAATCATTTGCCGCATACCGTCCAGGCGAGCAGTAAATCCGCTGCTTTCCATTTCACGCCAGAGCTTGTTGATATCCTGACCAGCCAGCTCGAGAAATATTCTGAAGTTTCTCTCTTGCGCATCAATCAGGTGCACGACCCGTTGCTTCAGGGAATCTTTGCAAATGCCGGCACCAAAAGCGAGCGCCCCGGTAGCGCGCTCTTGCCCGGCCATTTCCTTGCCTTCAATGAGGTAAAACAGGCTGACCAGAAGGCGGGAGATTTCCGCATCCACACCCGCATCGGCAAGTTCGAGGATCAACGCAATCAGGCCGGAAATCATGCGGCTGAATGCGGCTACTGACTCGTCACCGCTTATTTTATGGCTGGATATGGAAGCGCGCAGTTCCGGCATGGCTTCCAGTCCGGTTTGCACCCAGGCCATCAGGGACAGAATGCGGGCATTGGAGAACGTTGGGTTTTGTAATTCGCTTTCAAACTCTCCCAGCAACAAACCGGTTATTTGTTCGGATTCTGCGATCAGTTTCGTACGCTTGTCTGCAAAACGCTCTCCAGAGGAGGCGAGAAAGATGCTGGATGCCCCACGTTCACTTTGTAATGTGTGCACCAAGTGTCCCAGTATACCCGACAATCTGACGCGATCGTTGAGCTGCTGGAGCTCCGCTACTTCAAGTTGTTTGGCGCGGATCAATAGATTAACCGTTGACGTTGACATAACTTGTACTCACTCTGGGAGTGTCTAGTCCGCTTGATTTGTGACATCTGAAGTTAAATCTGATTCGTCGATTTGGATGCAACTTAGCACATTCTTCTGCATTACATACAACGCTTAATTTTTTGCTCGAATTTGGTGCGACTGCGGTTCAGTAAAGTTAAATGCTCGTGCAGTTCCTAGCGTGGAAGCCCAACACATCGACATAAATTACACCGTTTTTAGTTAGAGCCTTTATTTCCTTACCCACAGTTGTATTTCTTTCCTCGGATTGCGCACCTCATTGACGACAAGGGCAAAAAGGCCATTTCATCGATGACACCGGTGATGTCAGACACTTTCTTACTTGCAGTACTGATTTCGCCCTTGGTAAATACAACGTTCACAACAAGATTATCCGCTCGGGGCGGGCACGCGTCACTGACAACCGGAGGAAGGGTCAGGCAGGCGCAGGGACGCCCTGCTCAGGCTCTTATTCGTGATTTTTCTGTGCGGGAGGGCATGGATACAGAAACGTCGATCGCAGCAAATCCTGCTGGATGCTGCAGGCATCGGCCGTTGCCGTAAGTTCTTCGCTATCCAGGATTTCAATAATGCTCAAGTGAACCCTGATCATTCCGCCGTCGGTCAGCTGCTTCATGATACGCGACAGGGTTTCCGGTTTTACCGACAGCCGGGAAGCAAGTACCTGTTTGGGAACCGGCAATTCGAAGGGGCCGCCTTCGGGCGGAGCCGCCTGCAAAAGGTAGGCGGCCACGCGGCTGATCGCACTGTACTGGCTCAGTTCGTCAATCTCCCGCACCAACCCTCTGAGTCGCTGACTCATATCCGCCAGCAGCAAAAAACAGGTATCGACAGACTGCCTCAGCATATTCGCAAAATCCTTTGAATCGACACTGATCACTTCCGCATTCGTGAGCGCCTGCGCACCGACGGGATAGTGCGGGCGCGAAAGAAACATCAATGCCTCCGCAAAAGTGCTGCCCGCGGTGATCACCTCTATGATTTTCTCATTGCCGGCCGGCGATGCGCGAAACAGCTTGATCTGTCCTTTTACCACGTAGTAGAAACGATCCGCCACATCGCCCTGATCGAAAAGATATTCGCCGTGCGCCAGACGTTTTCTTACCGCATATTTGACGGTTCGCGACAGTTGGTTTTTATCGAGCTGGGCAAAAAGGAAACCTTCTTTCAGATCATCTTCGATGCTCATGCGGATCACTTCTTGGTAAAACAAATCGGGATACTATACCACGCATTCATTACCTCAAACTTCGGAACCAAAGCCGCCTTTTCGTCGCCTAACGTTCACCGTGCCCGCCAAACTGCGAACGCAACGCCGACAGAACCTGACTGGCAAACACATCGTTATCGCGGGATGAAAAACGCGCAAACAAGGCGCTGCTGAGAACCGGCGCCGGCACGCCCTGCTCGATCGCCGCCAGCGCCGTCCAGCGCCCTTCCCCGGAGTCGGACACACGGCCGGCAAAAGCCGACAGCCCAGGATCATCGCTCAGCGCATTCGCCAGCAGGTCCAGCAACCAGGATTCGACCACGCTGCCGCGGCGCCAGACTTCGGCGATTTCATCCAGCGGCAACTCATAACGGTACGCCTGCGGCTCACGCAAAGGCGTGGTTTCGGCATCGATGTCTTGCGCACTGTTACCGATATTGGCGTGTTTGAGAATATTGAAACCTTCGGCATAAGCCGCCATCAATCCGTATTCTATGCCGTTGTGTACCATCTTGACGAAATGCCCCGCGCCCGCCGGACCGCAATGCAGATAGCCCGATTCGGCGGTACTGCGTTTGCTGCGTCCAGGCGTCGGCTCCACCGTATCGGCACCGGGCGCCAGCGAACGGAAAACGGGTTCGAGACGCTGCACGGCCGGCGCCGGACCGCCGATCATCTGGCTGTAACCGCGTGTCAGCCCCCATACGCCGCCGCTGACGCCAACGTCGACATAATCGATGCCGCTTTCGCCCAGTTTTTCGGCGCGGCGCAAATCATCCCGGTAATAGGAGTTGCCGCCATCGATGATGATGTCCCCGGCGGCCATCAGCGGCGCCAGGCCGTCGATCTGCTCGTCGACCAGACCGGCCGGCAACATCAGCCAGACGGCGCGTGGTTCAGTCAGGCGCTCGACCAGCTCCTCGGGACTCGAGACCCCGACGGCGCCTTCCTGTTCCAGCGCCTCGACCGCGTCGGGACGCACATCGAATACTACAAGCTCGTGACCGTCGTTCAGCAAACGTAAGGCCATACCCGCGCCCATGCGGCCGAGTCCGATCATTCCAAGTTGCATATCGTAATCTCCTTTAAAAAAACCGCCGGGACGGCAGACCGTGTGTTGATTATCCGGGGCTTGTTAACAACCCTGGTGTACTGTCTTAAACAGAACGTGCTTTTAGAAAGCTCACCAGGCGCCCCTGTCAAGGTCACACTAGGGTAACCCACAATTGCCCGATCAACGACAGCACGTTTATGATACACCTATGAGAGTAATGCTTTGCCGGCCGATCGCTACCCTTGCAAGAACCTGCCTGAACTCACCAGACCGTTAATGACCGATACCCCCGATAACAAACCAGCACGCTACGGCAGTATTCGTGCAATCCGTGGCAGCGTGGTCGATGTTCGCTTCGATCTGCCCCTGCCGGCGCGGAATCATGCCTTGCGCACGGGGCCCGACGAGCAGGTGATGCTGGAAGTCCAGACGCATCTCGATACCCAGACCGTGCGCTGTATCGCCCTCAATCCGACCAGCCGTCTGGGGCGCGGCATGCCGGTCCGCGACACCGGCGCTACTCTGCAGATACCGGTCGGCAAACAATTGCTCGGCCGCATGCTGAACGTGTTCGGCGACACGGTCGATGGCGGACCTCCGGTCGACACCGCTGAACGACGGCCCATCCACCGCCCGCTGCTGCCGCTTGCCAGCCGCACCACCGGCACGGACATTTTCCAGACCGGCATCAAGGCGATCGACCTGCTGGCGCCG
>JAGRHW010000015.1 GCA_020444765.1 Gammaproteobacteria bacterium
CGAACGCGTGTTGTCGATGGTCGACAGCGTTTTGCTGCTGGTCGACGCCGTCGACGGACCGATGCCGCAAACCCGCTTCGTTACCCAGAAAGCCTTCAGCATGGGTTTTCGACCACTGGTGGTTATCAACAAGATCGACCGCGAAGGCGCGCGTCCTGAGTGGGCGCTCAATCAGACCTTCGACCTGTTCGACAATCTCGGCGCCAGCGATGAGCAGCTCGACTTCCCGGTGATCTATGCCTCGGCCGTCAACGGCTATGCGGGCGACGATCCAGGTATTACCAGCGGCGATATGACAGCGCTGCTCGAAGCCATCGTCAAGCATGTCCAGCATCCTGACGTGGATCCGGACGGCCCCTTGCAGATGCAGATTTCCTCGCTGGATTACAACAGTTATGTCGGCGTTATCGGTATCGCTCGGATCAAACGCGGCACACTCAAGACCAACAATCCGGTCAGGGTCATCGATCGCAACGGCGAAGTGCGCAGCGGCAAGGTTCAGCAGGTGCTGGGCTTTGACGGGCTGGAGCGGATTCAGGTTGATTCAGCCAGCGCCGGTGATATCGTCGCCATCACCGGGCTCGATCCGCTTAATATCTCGGACACGATTTGCAGCCCCGAAACCGTCGAGGCCCTGCCGGCGCTGAGTGTCGACGAGCCGACGATCAGCATGATGTTCCAACCGAACAGCTCGCCTTTTGCCGGCAAGGAAGGCAAATACATCACCAGCCGCAACATCTGGGATCGCCTGCAGCAGGAGTTGATCCACAACGTCGCCCTGCGGGTCGAACAGACCGAAGACGCTGAAAAATACCGGGTCTCCGGACGCGGCGAGCTGCATCTGTCAATCCTGATCGAGACCATGCGCCGCGAAGGTTTCGAACTCGCGGTGGGGCGACCGCAGGTCATTATGCAGCGTAACGAAGCCGGCGAACTGGAAGAACCCTACGAAACGCTCACGGTGGATGTCGAGGACCGCCATCAGGGCGCGGTCATGGAAAAACTCGGCGAACGCAAGGGCGAACTCAAGGATATGGTGCCGGACGGCAAAGGCCGCGTACGCCTGGAATACATCATTCCGTCACGCGGCCTGATCGGCTTTCGCACCGAATTTCTGACCAGCACGTCCGGCTCCGGACTGCTGTACAGCAGTTTTGATCACTATGGGCCGCATATCAACACCACGATCGGCCAGCGCATCAACGGCTCGCTGATTTCCAACGGCACCGGCAAGGCGCTCGGCTTCGCACTGTTCAACCTGCAGGAGCGCGGCAGACTGATTATCGGCGCCAATGAGATGGTTTACGAAGGCCAGGTCATCGGCATTCACTCTCGCGGCAACGACCTGACCGTCAACCCGCTCAAAGGTAAGCAACTGACCAATATCCGCGCCGCCGGCACCGACGAAAACATCCTCTTGACGCCGCCGATCCGCATGTCGCTGGAACAGGCCCTGGAATTTATCGACGATGACGAGCTCGTCGAAGTCACACCGGAGTCGATCCGCATCCGCAAAAAATTCCTGCTCGAGCACGAACGCAAACGCGCATCCCGCAGCAAGGAGTAACCCTTTCGATAAATAAACACGCCGGTTTCAAACCGGCGTGTTTATTTGCGCCGGCGAAAAAGCATTTTCTCAGCGCAATCAGCTTTGGTTATACTGACCGGGCGGCCAGCAGCCGCAAATCGATGCTCCCCTTCTAACCGGACAGACAAGCATGAAAACTCGCGGTTTTACCACGCGCATTCTACACAGCGACCGGCAAAGTCATATCGAACACGGCTCCTTGCATAAACCCGTGCACACCTCGATCGCCTTTGCCCACGAAAGCGCCGAAAGTATCGCCGAGGTATTCCAGGGCAAACAACCCGGATTCACTTATGGCCGCCAGATCAACCCGACCACCAATGCGCTGGAAGACAAGATCACGCTCATGGAAGACGGTCTGGCCAGCGTCTGTTTTTCGACCGGCATGGCCGCCATCGCCGCCTGCATGCTGGCCCTGCTGCGGAAAGGCGATCACTTGATATCGAGTTCGTTTCTGTTCGGCAATACCAACAGCTTTTTTACAACCCTGGAGAATTTCGGCATCGAGGTAAGCTTTGTCGATGCCACCGACGCTGCCAGTGTTTCCGCCGCTGTCAAAGCCAACACGCGCATGGTGTTCACGGAAACCATCGCCAATCCCTGCACGCAGGTCAGCGATCTGAAAGAAATCGGTGAACTCTGCGCGGAAAAAAATCTGCTCTATGTGGTCGATAACACCATGACCTCCCCTTGCGTTTTTCGCCCGAAGTCCGTCAAGGCCAGTCTCGTGATCAACTCCCTGTCGAAAATAATCTGCGGCCATGGCAATGCACTTGGCGGTTCGATAACCGAGACCGGGCTGTTCGACTGGCGCGGCTATCCGAATATCGCGGAAAACTACAAGTCCGGTAAGCCGGAAAAATGGGGCTTGCAGCAGATCCGCAAAAAAGGCCTGCGGGATACCGGTGGCACGCTGGCGCCACAGGCCGCACACATCATCGCGGTCGGTGCGGAAACACTGGCCTTGCGGGCCAGTAAGGCCGGCGAGAACGCCCTGAAGCTTGCGCGCATGTTTCGCGATCATCCGAAAATAAAAAAAGTCTTTTATCCGGGCCTCGAACAGCACCCGGAGCACCAACGCGCGCAGGAACTGTTCAATACCTTCGGCGCGCTGATGAGTATCGAGCTGATCGACTCGATGGACTGTTTTGATTTTCTCGACCGCCTGCAAATGGTCATCATCTCCAGCAATCTTGGCGACAACCGCACGCTGGCGATTCCGGTTGCGCATACGATTTTTCATGAGATGGGCGCCGAGCGCCGCAGAACCATGGGCATAGGCGACAACATGATTCGCCTGTCGATCGGCATCGAGGACTATGGCGATCTGCATGACGATTTTATCCAGGCATTGCAGTAAGAGTCTGTCTGGACATCAACCCGCGCCGCCTGGCCTGGCGGCGTTTTTAAGCCATTTCCGTAAATCAATGACTTAGAGTCGCTTTTCCGTTGAACAGGTATTTCATGCCTGTTTACTGACGATCAGCCTTTAAAAACCGTGCGCGATTTCAAACTACCGGCAGTTTTTTGCCACCGGCTATTTTCACCTGTTTTGCCCGGTTTTCTTTTGTCCTGATCGACGCTAATGCTTATCTTTTTGTTTTAAATTGTTTTTTCCGGCCAGACCAAGTTGCGATCGAGGTCGCTCGGATTATTTTGGGTTCGACGGCAAACCGCTCAGATTCGCCTCGGCGTCAAAATGTGAACACCTGCTCAGCAGCCCATCGTCAATTTAGCGACACTATCCCCACGTTGAATGACACGGTTTCCAGACAAGAGAAACCGGTTTTTGGGATAACAATAAGAGCGCAGAGCCATGACAAACTTCAAGCAGCTTTTCCAGATCCTTACTCTTTTGATTGCCGCGATTGCAGTGCAGGCGTGTTCATCCGATGCCGGTAAGCCACTCGCCGAAGCGAACTCTTCCGACCTGCTGGTTTCCGCCTCTGACCTTTATTGGGGAACCCGCGACGTCGGTGCCGAAACCACTCAGATCATGACGCTGAGCAATCAGAGCAGCAACGTAATCCGTATCAATTCGGTGAGCATTACCGGCGCCAACGCCAAGGAATTCAACAGTAGCCTGGACGAATCGGTAGCACTGGCGGCCGGCGAATCCATCGATATCGCCATCTCGTTCACTCCGCAAAGTGAAGGCCGAAAATACGCCTCGCTGGACATCGACTACGACAGGCTTTAAGACAACAGTTTTCGGTCGGGTTACGGCTCCAGACGTACCCGGCCAACCTAATTACACATCATGTCTCGACCCGATACTGGCAGGCCGCAAGGTCTGCCTTTATCATTTCCGCGATCAGAGTTTGTCTCGAATGGATTGCAGAAAGTCTTCCACCGGCAGTAAATCCAGCTTGCCCTCACGCTGCTTTTTACCCCAGACGGGCTCCGGAAAATAACTGTCGTCGCGAAAGCGCGCCATGATATGCCAGTGCACTTTCGGCAGATAATTGGCAAACGAAGCGATATTGATTTTGTCCGGGCGGTAACAGGCAAGCATTTCCCGTTCGATCAGGTCCAGCAATCGCCAGATTTCCGCACGGGTTGCCGCATCGCATTCGCTGAACTCCTTATGCTCGCCTTTGGCGAAAATTTTCAGCCACGGTATTTCACTGGTTTCGGCCTCTATCCAGACCCATTCATTCTCGAACAAACGGCTCACACATCACTCTCCGGGGAAAAAAACAAGATTCAGCAAACTTATGGGATTTTAACAGGCGCCCGGGAACGACAATTGCTGCATACCGGTCAGCACAAGAATCTTCTGATCGACCAGCGGCGCCTGCAAACAGGTAAATGTCAGCCACTATACGCAAAAATTTTTTTCCAAAAAACCACGAATTCACATGAAAAAAACACCATTGCATATAAACTCTTGAGCTATGAATGTGTTTTCAAGACTGAATTTACCGGCTGGATTAGCTGCCGCCGTTTCCGGATATGTGCAAAAATCCCGCAAGTTCGTACACGCATTCGCCGCTGCCATTGAGCGAACATGGCCGCGATGGCGTGAGCGTCTGCAAGGCCGTTTGCCGCTGTTTGCCAGTGGCCTGATTCTGCTGCTGGGCGGCTGGGTGCTGACCCGTGCGCTCTATGTGGAATCGCCACCCACGCAATTGACCAGTGACCAATCACCAGAGCCGTCGACCGCGCCTCAAAAACTGCCGTCTTTTATCGAATCACCAGTACCGGCAACGGCAATAACAAACAGCGGCGATAAGGACAAAACAGCTGAGCCAGCGCCTGCCAACGAAGAGAGCAAAACCGTCCAGACCGAGCAGGGAGAAACCGAATCACCGATCATGCTGTCGAGATTCACCGTTCTGGCGATAGATGCCGGACACGGCGGCATCGATCCCGGTTCGATCGGCAGAAACGGTCTGACGGAAAAGGAAGTGACCTTGCGACTGGCGAAAAAAGTCCGTTCGCTGCTGTCTTCGGTGGATAATCTGCATGTCGCCCTGACCCGCTACGACGACCGCACCATCAACATCAATACGCGTACCGAGATCATCAAGGAAATCGGCGCGGATTTCGTTCTGTCGCTGCACATGAACGCGATTCCCCAGGAACAGATTACCCTGGTCGAGTCCTATTACAAAACCAGCCGCCGAGCGCACATGTTGCGGGATGATTTTTTTATCAAGTCCAGTGACAGCAATATCGAGATTTCCCGCTCACTGGCGACGACTATTCAGGACGCCGTCTTCAAAACCGTCAAACGGCACAATGAAATTTCCGTCAATGCCGGCCTGAAAACAGATCCTATGCGCATACTCTCGCAAAACGAAGTGCCCGGTGCCCTGCTGGAAGTTACCTGCCTCAGCAATCCAGAAGAAGAAGAACGCCTGCGGTCCGACGAATACCTGGACAAGCTGGCCTATGCAATCGCCAACGGCATCAAGCAGTTTCTCAAAACCAACCTGGATGCGATGACCGTATCCACACTGACGCCGTTCACCGCCTCCACTTACGCCGACTGATTGTTTTTTCAGCGGCTGCCGGGTTGCATTCACTGCCTGCCTGACAGAACGCCAGGCTTGCAAATTTCACCGAGAAAACAGTCTGGATACTGCCGGATTCCACTGAATATCAGAAAAATCCAGCATATTGCAATAACAGACCCCCGCAAAAAAAGCGGTTCCGCCCGAATCTCAGTTCATCATTTCCAGATCTTCGACAACCGCCTGTACACCGGCCATCGCGCAGGCTTCATCGGTTTCACCGGAAGGTGCGCCACTGACACCCACGGCGCCGTAAATCGTGCCGCCAGCTTCGATCAATACGCCGCCGGCGGACATGGTCAGGCCGTCAACCGCGCCGATGGGTGAAGCCGACAAGTCGGTCAATTGTGAAGTCGCCACACTGAAGTTGGCAGCGGTATAGGCCTTTTCCTTGCTGATTTGCAGCGATATCGGCGGTGCCAGCGTATCGCGAAGGACAGCCTGCACGGTACCGTTTTTGTCGACCACGGTCGCAGTAACCTGCACACCCTGCTTGCGGCATTCCTCAACCGTTGCCTGGGCCACGCCTTGCGCGGCATCCAGTGTCAGGCGTTTTACCGCAACCACCGGCGATTCTTCGGCAATCGCCATCCCTGCAAGAAAAATCCCGGCCACGATGATGCTCGAACGAAATAAAGTCATGTTTCCTCCACTACGGTTTTAGCGAGCCTGTCCGAAATCCCAGATACCAACCGCACCCGGCTTTGTCTCTGATCTCTTTGCCTGAAACAATCTGGCACCTCAATACAGCCGCATTTCGCGTTGCTTCAGGGATTCCGGACAGGTTTATTCTCGCAATCCTTATCGGTTACTGGCAAGGCGTCTTATCACCGCCCAGCGAACCGGTCAGCTTCAGAAACTCACCGAACGGCTTCATAACACCCATCGCCTCCATTTTCGGGCCGGTGAATTTCAGCTTGCCACTCATCATCGCACCCATTGCACCGCAGCCAAAATGCGCCGCACCGATGCAGGTCCAGTGCTCGTCCGTCGCGTGCATCTGGTAATCCATTTTTTTATTGAAAGCTTTGTCGTCAGGCGCGCCACCGTAAACGCACATTGCCTTGCCGTCCTGTTCAGCGATGGTCATCTGGACCTGCGTTTCTTCACCGCATTCAGTGCGATACATACGGACCAGCTTGTAACCGCGCTCGCCGTTGTTTTGCATCCATTTTTCGGCCAGCTCCGTGGTCAGTGCGTCATTGGCATTCCAGGCTTCACAGGCTGCGGCAGCCCATTCCGCATCCATAAATTCAGCGCTCGCCAAGGATGGCAGCGTGCCCAGCAGGGCCGCCATTACTAGTTTTTTCATGTTTTCCTCCATTTATGATCGGAGTGCGCAACGCACCCGGCCTGAGTGTATGCAAGCCGACACCTGTCGCGCTAATCCCCATTGGAGAAGGAGGCGTCTATCCTTGTTGGCCAGAGCCGTGCGGTCGTCTCAGTGGCTGTTCGGCATGCCGAAGCCACGCCGGTATTCGTTGGTGGTAACACCGACCTTACGCTTGAACAGGCGGCGAAAATAACTGTCTTCGGTGTAACCGATCTCTTCGAGAATCCCCATGATTGTATTATTGCCGTTTTCCAGCAGCCGCTGGCTTTTTCCACCCGAACATTCTGGATATATTCCAGTGGTGCTTGCCCGGTAGCGTTTTTGAAGCGCCGCTTGAAGGTCCGCTCGCTCAGACCGCTATGCAGAACAGCTCGCGCCAGCAGGTCTTTTTCCGCCAGATGCTGCTGCATCCATTCCTGCACATCACGGATCACCAGATCTTCGCGCGCCAACGGCGCGGCCAGCGGAATACACGGTGTCTGCTTGTCAAACGAGCCGCTCAGCAAAAAGAATCGGTTGGCCTGACTGGCCATTTCACTGCCGGCAAAGCGTTCCAGCAGATAGCTGGTCAGGTATTGCCACGAGGTCGAACCACCGGCGCAGATGATCCGGTCATCATCGGTCAGCACTTCGTCCGCCTGCAGATTGACCTCAGGAAAATTCTGCCTGAACAGATCACGAAACGCCCAGTGCGTCGTCGCCAGTTTGCCGTCCAGCAAACCCGATTCTGCCAGCACGAAACTGCCGGCACAGATGCTTGCCAGTACGGCACCGCTCTGATACTGCTCAACCAGCCATCGGCTGAGTCGCGGATCGGTCCGGTAACGCCCGTCAGGACCCGGCGCAACCGACGGAATGATCACCAGATCGGTCTTGCCGATTTGCGTAAAACTCAACGGACAGTCGAGCTTCATCTTGTTAAACGACTCGACCGCACCACAGTGCAAGCCGGCGATATTAACCTTGAAATGGATTTGCGGCGCTTCACCACTGACGGCTTCCCAACACGGCCCCGTAGAGGAAAACACATCAAAGGGACCGCTTAATGTGTAACCCATAACACCCTCCAGAGCGAGTATGGTTACATCTACGATTGGCACGTTCGACACGGATTTGACCTTTTTAGACCTTTCTGATGACCATCAGCCACTGCATAATGAAAACTGTCATCAGCCAAGATATACAACACTATTTGAGGATAGCACCTAATAAGTTTAAATAATTACTTGTACTCACCATAAATATAACTAGCCAAATTGGAGAGAGGAACCATGAAACCAAGAACAGAGAAAACCTTACCCGCCCTGAAGCGATCCCTGCTGGCCGCCGTGCTCGGCGCCGCCGTCGCAGCCCCCATGAGCGCACCGCTTATGGCCGACGAGACCTGCATGTCGCCCTATATGGCGAAAATCGTCGGTCAGGAAGATTTCATCTATGTCTGGACACTCGGCATGGAAGGGCTCGGTGACGAACAGGACAAGCTCGTCACCGTCGACGTCAATCCCAATTCGCCCAACTACGGCAAGGTCGTTAACAGCCTGTCGGTGGGCGGACGCAACGAAGCGCATCACTCCGGTCTGACCGACGATCGCAAATACCTGTGGGCCGGCGGCCTGGATACCAACAAGGTGTTTATCTTCGATGTGCACACCGATCCGGCCAAACCGACACTCTGGAAAACGATCGATACTTTCGTTTCGGACAGTGGCGGCGTGGTCGGCCCGCACACCACCTACGCCCTGCCCGGCAGGATGATGATCACCGGCCTCAGCAATAACAAGGATCACGGCGGCCGCAGCGCGCTGGTCGAATACTCCAATGCCGGCGAATATATCGCCACGCACTGGATACCGACCGATGAAAACCTCGGTGGCGCCGAGAAAACCGGCAAGATCGCCGATGGCTACAACTACGACATCCGGGTACTGCCGCGCCGTAATGCAATGTTCACCTCATCCTTTACCGGCTGGTCCAACTACATGATGGACTTCGGCAAAATGCTGGCCGACGAGGAAGCCATGAAGCGTTTCGGCAACACCGTCGTGCAATGGGATCTGCACAGCCGCAAACCACGCAAGGTGTTCGACGTACCCGGCGCGCCGCTGGAAATCCGTTGCGCCTGGCAGCCGAATAATAACTGGTGCGTTACCACCACCGCGCTGACCTCGAAAATCTGGCTGATTTACGAAGACGAGAAAGACGGCTGGCAGGCCAAACCCGTCGCGGATATCGGCGACCCGGCGAAAATCCCCCTGCCGGTGGATATTTCACTGACATCGGACGACTCCGGTCTCTGGGTCAACTCCTTTATGGACGGCAAAACCCGCTTTTTTGATATGACCGATCCGCACAACCCCAAGCAGGTCTACGAAAAAGTCATCGGTAAGCAAGTCAATATGGCCTCCTCCAGCTGGGACGGCAAGCGTGTTTACTACACCTCGTCTTTACTCGCCAACTGGGATAAAAAAGGCGATGACAACGAGCAGTACATCAAGGGGTTCGAGTGGAACGGCAGCGAACTGGTCGAGAAATTCGCGATCGATTTCAAAGCTGAAAAGCTCGGTCGCGCGCACCAGATGCGTTTCGGCGCCTACAGCCTGTACACGCAAAATACCCCTGAAACGGTCGAGCGCGCGCTGGCGCAAGCGCCCGTACAGCAATCTATCACGAAATAACCTTCCCGTTATAGCCGGGGTCACCCCTGCGGGCCCCGGCTCTTTTTTCAAACAGGATAACTCCGTGAATAGCGTTGTTGTATTAGCACGTTCGTCGGCGAATCCGCTGACTGTATCGGGCAGGCTTATTTTATTATTCCTGATGGCAGGTTTTGCAGAACTTTTGCCAGCCCAGGAACCGCTTGCCCCCGGTTATAATGAACTCTCCTACGAATTGCCTGAACCCGGCAGCTACCAACTGCCACCGTTCGGGACTGCGGCCGATGGCGAGGTTTTATCCGAAGACGGCAAAACCCTCTCCCTGCATCAATTATTCGACGATAAGTACACACTGCTGAGCTTTATCTACAGCAATTGCAGCGATATCAACGGCTGTCCGCTCAGCGCCTATGTGTTTTATCAGATCAAATCAGCGATGCAGAAGGATGCCAGGCTTGCAAAAAAACTGCAACTGATCAGCCTGAGTTTTGATCCGGCACGCGACACGCCGCCGGTCATGCGGCTGTATGGCAATAACTTCAAATACGCCGGTGCCAGAGGCGACTGGCACTTTCTGACGACCGGCTCGGAGGGCGAGCTCGAACCTATTCTGAAAGCCTACGATCAGGACCTGCAGCGTTATTACAGTGTCGAGGATGATACGCGCCTCGAATATGCGCATATCCTGCGGGTCTTTCTGATCGACCCGGAAAAAAGAATCCGCAATATCTACAGTGTCGGTTTTTTACACGCGGACCTGGTTCTGCGCGATATACAAACCCTGTTTCTTGAAGAAAGCGCCAAGCCCGGCTCGACCCTGGAAGTCACGGAGCGCCTTGCCCAGCCCGGCGATTACAAGCACGGCTACGACGATACCTCCTATCAAAGCCGCTCGCGCGCACTGACTGCTCGCCTCGGCGAAACGATGGATTTACTGAACAATACAATAAATCCACCACTCGGCCTGCCGCCGCTGCCGGCAAGCATGACCGACGGCCTCAGCGTGGAGAAAATCGAACTCGGCAAAAAACTTTTCTTCGATCGCAGACTGTCTCATAACGAAACCTTTTCCTGCGCGATGTGCCACATCCCCGAGCAGGGCTTTACCAATAACGAACTGGCCAAGGCTGTCGGCATAGAAGGCCGAACGGTGCGGCGTAATTCACCAACGATTTACAATGTCGCCTATTATAAAAAATTCTTCCACGACGGCCGCGAGGATTCCCTGACGCAACAAATCTGGGGACCTTTGCTGGCACACAACGAAATGGGCAACCCATCGGTCGGCGCGGTCATCGGCAAGATTAAATCCCTGCCGGATTACGAAGGCGCCTTCGAGGAAATTTACCAGGGCAAAAGCGTCAGCATGGAAACACTTGGCGACGCCATGGCCGCTTACCAGATCAGCCTGTTATCCGCCGATTCGCCGTTCGACCGCTGGTATTTCGGCAAGCAACAGGATGCCATCAGCGACAAGGCAAAAGCCGGTTTCAGTCTGTTCACCGGCAAGGCGGCTTGCGCAAGCTGTCATCTGATCGCCGATGATCATGCCTTGTTTACCGATCAGCAGCTGCACAATACCGGCAGCGGTTACCGTGAATCGATGGGCACGGGTTCAAAAACCCAACGCGTGAATCTCGCGCCGGGCGTGTTTGTCGATGTCGAGCGCGAGATCATCGATTCGGTGTCGGAAAAGCCACCATCTGATCTCGGTCTCTACGAAATCACGCAGGACCCGCGCGACCGCTGGAAATACAAGACCCCGAGTTTGCGCAATATCGCTCACACCGCACCCTATATGCATAACGGCGCGTTTGGAACACTCGAAGAGGTTGTCGAATTTTACAACCATGGCGGCGTAGCCAATGAAGATCTGGACCCTCGCATCAAACCACTCGGCCTGAACCGTGAGGAAGTCAGCAGCCTCGTCGAGTTTTTACAAACCCTGGACGGCGATAATATCGATGCTCTCGTCAGCGATGCATTCACCGCGCCGGTCAGCGACTGTCAATGGATAGACAGATGATTCCGCTCGTCTCGGGACGCGGAATCCTGCTTGTCCTGGCGATTCTTCTGGCATCAGGTTTTACGAGGGCCGAAACCCTGATCGGCGGTGACTTCGAACTCACCGATCACCACGGTCAGCCCTTTTCTCTGACAGCCACACGCGGCAAGGTCACATTGCTTTTTTTCGGCTACACCTCCTGTCCGGATATTTGCCCGATAACCCTGACGGAAGTCTCCAGCATTCTTAAAACACTCGGTACAAGGGCAGATGAAATAGCGCCGATATTTATCTCGGTCGATCCCCAACGCGATATGGTCGAACGGCTGGCTCAATACATCCCGTGGTATGACAAACGGCTGATAGGCTTGACCGGCACGCAGCACCAGATCGACGCCGTCACCGACGCCTATCACGTACAGGTCCAACTGAACAGAAAGAGCCCCGACGATATGACTTACACCGTTGATCACAGCGCCGGCCTGTTTCTTATCGACAGAGCCGGTCGCCTGACGCAAATTATTCCGTTCGGCCTGCCGCGGGAACACAGCCTTCGGGCAATCGAGGATCTGCTCGACCAATAAGCCGACCAGACTGCTCCTTATCAGGAGACCGGGGAACGTCACCTCCAATACCTCGATCGAAGCGTCGTCATCCCCGAGTGCCTTTGTCGGGGATCCGGCATCTCCACCCGACAGTCCGCTGCTGGATTCCCGCCTGCGCGGGAATGACGGGCAAAAACCTGCACCCTCTAAGCAACCCCTTCATTATCCGCAAATTTCCCGGCCAAGAAGAACGTCATCCCCGAGCGCTTTTGTCGGGGATCCAGCACCTCCACCCGGGCGGCCCGCAGCTGGATTCCTGCCTGCGCGGGAATGACGGGCTAGCACAGGCATCAAACAACCACTTCGTCATCCCCAAATGCTTTAGTCGGGGATCCAGTGCTTCCACCGGGCAGTCTGCTGCTGTACTCCTTCCAGGCAATAACGGGTTCTTACGACCAAATAACGCTATACTCGGCGCAACGATTCCTTGTCCAGCCAGAGCCTGCTCCCAATAATCGAATGACGTTGTTGCCGGTATCCTTTAACGATCGTCTCAAATCTGCCGTTGAAAAATCCCGCGCCGCCGGGCATCGCCTGCTGTTAGTGATCGCCGGGGATCAACAGCGAGCGCTACGCCTGGCCGAAAGCTTACTCAGCCAATTACCGCTGAAACAGCCGCTGGTTTTCGATGCCAGCGGTTCCACGACATCTGACCTGTCGTCGACGCAGAATGCCAAAAGCCTGCTCGGCAGCGACACCGAGGCAATTATTTTCAATGCCTGGGGCGGCTTTGACCCCGATGCCTTCGGTATTCTTTCCGGCACGGTGATCGGCGGCGGTTTATTCGTGCTGATCACGCCCGCCCTGGATAGCCTCGAGGATTTTGCTGACCCTGAAAAAAAACGTCTGGCCGTTTATCCCTTGCATTCAAATAATGTCGACGGGCGTTATCTGGCGCGTCTCGCGACTATCATCAGGGAACGAATCCCGACAAGCCATAAAACTGGTCAGCTCGATTGCCGTTTACTTGAAACGACTTCAGCGCCCGTCAGCCAGCCGCAACGACTACCGACCGGCGATCAACAAAACGTCATCGACGCAATCATTTCGCTGACTGAAGTCAGGGACAAGCCTGCAGTTATGATGATCAGCGCCGATCGAGGCCGCGGAAAATCCTCGGCGCTCGGCATCGCGGCCGCACACTTGCTGCAATCAAAACACTTGAATTCAATTATCGTCAGCGCCCCGTCACGCAGCACATTGCGGAGTTTTTTTCATCACGCAACAATACAGGCCGAAAAAACCCAGTTAAAAAATCTGAACTTTATCGCACCCGATGCCCTGCTGGCAGATTTACCGCCCGCTGACCTGCTGATGATAGACGAAGCAGCTGCAATCCCTCTGCCGCTGCTGGCAAAAGCTCTGGACGCTTATCCGCGAATTGTGTTTTCCAGCACGCTGCACGGCTACGAAGGGGCCGGACGGGGTTTTGCCCTGCGCTTCAAAGAGCTATTGAACCGGCAACGCCCGGACTGGCAATCGATCACGCTGAAAACGCCGGTCCGTTACGCAGCCGATGATCCGCTAGAAAACTTTACCGACAAGCTGCTGATGCTGGATGCGGAACTGCCCGATCTGGAGAAAATCGACGACCTTCGCCCGGAAGACTGTGCGTTCCGCCAACTGTCGGCTGATCGTCTCTTGTCCAGCGAAGACGAACTGCGCAACCTTTTTGCGCTTTTAATACAAGCCCATTATCAGACCAGACCGTTGGATCTGCGCCATCTGCTGGACGGCCCTAACCTGTCCATACATATTCTCGAATACCAAACGCTGCCGGTCGCCGCCGTTCTACTTGCCAGTGAAGGCCTTATCGGCGACGCCGCGTTGCGCGACGCCATCGTGCACGGCGAAAGACGACCACGCGGTCACCTGTTACCGCAACTGCTGGCCTACCAGTATATGCAGGCTGAATTTCTTGAACAAAAGACCGCGCGTATCGTGCGCATAGCCGTTCATCCGCAATTACAACACCGGGGTTTCGGCTCCCGCCTGCTGAATGAGCTGCAACACTGGTGTGAAAAATCGGGCTATCATTCACTCGGCTCGGTATTCGGCATGACCACCGATCTGCTGGCATTCTGGCGCAAAAACGGCTATCAGCCATTGCACCTCGGCAGCAGCAGAAATGCCAGCAGCGCCGCTTACTCGGCGCTTGTTTTCAAACCCCTCGGCGAGCCGGCCAGCGCACTCGCCACATACAGCCGCCATTACTTTGTTAACAGACTCGGCTTCCGTCAGAGTCATCGAAACACCGAAGAACTGGCGACCATAATTAACGATAAAGAAATCGGCGCAGCGACTGACGTTTCTTCTGTCCAACCAGACTCTGACAAATTAATACAAGCAGAAATAGAAAGCTATGTTTTTCGCGGCAGGGATTTTGAAACCGCGCACTATGCGCTAAGTGTTTTTTTTGGTCGACAGGCCTCGGCGCTATCCCGGCTACCCGACAAGCAAAAGGAACTCATCGATGCGGTCGTTTCAGGCAGACAGGATTTTTCCGACGTTTGCCGCAGGCTCGGCATTTCCGGCAGAAAACACGCGGAAGCCTTGATAAAAGACGCCATCGAAAAAATTCTGGCTGAACAGCAGACGTCCTGAGAGCCTGCCTATCCCTACTCGACAGTTCGTTGCTCAACCGCAACGCCATCCACCAGGTCTGTCGATGGATAAAGAATAACCTGATCTCCAACCGCCAGCCCGTCAAGCACCTCAGCATCGATGCCGTTATCACGCCCGATGCTGATCTGATGCAACACCGCCTTGCCGTCACGCACCAGAAATACCGCCCATTGCTGCCCATTACGAAACAGCGCGCTGGACGGCACGATCAAGGCATCGTCGTTCTGCCAGGTGATGATCCGCGCCTCAACCCGGTAACCGTGCCCCAGACTTTGCCTGGCCTCGGGCGGATCGACGAAACCGATGATGGTATTGACCCGTTGCTCCTCCACGCCCAGCGCGGATGTTTTGGTAAAACCCCAGGGGTCAATCCGTTTGATAACGCCGTTCAGATTGCCCTCGCCGCCCCAGTCTTGCAGAATGACCTTGTCGCCCACCGAGACCCTGACCGCATCGCTGGACAGCAATTCCACCAGCACTTCGAGGTCGCTTTCGATATCACCGATTTCCATGATCGAGGTGCCGACCGGCAGCGTCGTTTCACTCTCCTGCTCAACCCGCAAAACCCGCCCGGAAGCCGGCGCATAAACCGGAATCAAGTCCTGCTTGCCGGCGCCGTTGTCACCGCCAAGCCCGGCTTCCCGAAAACTGATCAAGCGCGCGCGGGCATTGGCAAGCTGCGCCTCACTCATTGCAACACTGGCCTCGGCGGTGCCAAGCCTGGCTTCCGCGGCACGGACTTCACGCACGGCCTTGTCCAGCACCGACTGACTGACCATCGCATCATCCCGCAGACGGCGGGTGCGCTGCAGTTCGGAATCCGCCAGATCGCGGTCGGCGATCGCGCCATTGAGTTCGGCTCTGGCCAGCCGCACGGCCGCTTCCGCAGCAGTCACCGCGGTACGCGCTTCCTCCCGGGAGCGCACATCGAGCACCGCCGGATTGGTCGGTAGCATCTGCGCCACCACGGTCTGCCCGCGGATTACCGCATCGCCGGGCTGCACATCCACGCGCAGCAGACGCCCGGCGACCGGCGTCGAGACAGTATAAACATCGTGCACCCGGGTGCGCCCTTCCTCGTCGATCGTCACACGCATCGGACCACGCGAAACCTCACCGATATCGACCATCACCGGCTGCGGCAAAAATGCATAGACCAGCGTCACAGCGATCAGCGCCAGTACACCAAGGGTCAGAAACTTGCGGGAATTCTTTTTACTCACGGTCGTTATTCTCTTGTCTTCAGCGCGGAAACGAGATCCGCCCTGTCCATATCGTGTTTCACCACCCAGCCCGAGACGATGGCCGCAACCATAACTGCAATAGCGGCGACCGCATAACTGTCTGGCGAGATAACCGCAGGTATCTGGTAAAGCTCGGTACTGAAGCCGGCGGCAATCGCAAACGACAGATAATAACCAAGCACGGCCCCAAGCGGTATCGCCAGCAAGGTTACGACCGCCAGTTCGCCGAGCAACACAAAAGCGGCCTCGCCGTTGCTGAAGCCGATCACTCGCAGGCTGGCCAGATCACGCGCCCGCTCGGCGTAGGCGATCCGCGCGGCGTTGTAGACGATACCGAAAGTGATGACTGCGGCAATCGCCAGCATGATAAACCGTGTCGCGCCGGCGCCGGAATCCATTTGTTTCTGCAAGGCCGCTCGGGCATCGCCTTTCAGGCTCACGCCGGCCACCGACGGCATATTCTTGAGCGTGCGGTAAATTTCGCTGCCGTAGGCGCTGTCGATACGCAGATAAGCGGCGGACACTCTGTTCGGCTCACGTAAAACGCGGTTCAGCGCATCGAGCCGCATAAACGCCGGTGAACCGAGCAGCGTTTCCGCCACCGCGGCGACCGGCACCGACAAGACAGGTCGCCGGCCTTCGCGGACCTCGACCGTCAGCCTGTCTCCGGGGGAAACGCCGAGAATCTCCGCCAGCGCCTGAGCCAGCACGATGCCGCTTTCGCCCAGCCGGATGGTCGCCATATCACTGTCAACCGCCCGATTCAGACGCGGCGAAGGCGTCAGACCGTTGATCGTGCCACGATGACTGGCAAGGCCGTGGCGCAACACCACCGGCACGCTGCGCACCGCCTCCACTTCGATGACACCGGGCAGGGCTTGCAGTTCGAAGATCACCTTGTCCGATATCGCCTGATTGAAGCTGACCGTCACGTGACTGCGGTCGATAACATTGAAATTCAGCTCAACCAGTCGCTCGAAACCCGACATAATCCCGATCATCGCCACCGACAAGGCCATGCCCAGCGCAATGCCGATAACCGCGCCGGCCATCCGCCCGGGCTGACGGGTCAAACGCCTTAAGACCATGCGGCTCGGTTGATCCAGCAGAGCGCTGAACGCCATGCCGATTCGCCCGCTACGGCTGTAATCCGGTGGTGTCGGCGGGCTCATCGCGGTGGCCGGCGTCAGCGCAAAAACCCGCTGCAGGACCAGCAGGCCGCCGGCCGAGGCGGAACCGATACTGACCAGAATACCAATCAGGAAGGAAGCCGGATCAAGCCGGAAAACCAGAAACGGAAACTTGTAATACAGCAGATAGATATCAACCAGCGCGCGGCCGCCGGCGATGCCGAGCAAACAACCAAGCATGGCACCGCCGACGGCAATTGCCAGAATCAGCTTGAAATAATGCGCGCCGACCTCGAGATTGCTGTAACCGAAGGCCTTCAGCAAACCGATTTCCTCTCGCTCTGCCTGTACCATGCGCGAGATAACGATATACAGCAGAAACGCCGCCACACCGAGAAAAATCGGCGGCACGCTGGCATTGGTGGCGCGCAGACCGGCGATCTCTTCACTGATAAAAAGATTGGAAAACTGATCGGCAAGTTCATAGGCGCCGAGCGCACCGTAAGGCTCGAGCATTCTGTCTGCCGCTGTCAGGATTGCCGCCGGTCGCACGTCGCGAGTGAGCGATAACAGCGCCTCGTTAAACGCTCCCTCCATATCGTAGGCAGCGGCCAGCGCGGAACGGTTCATCCAGATCACGGCAAAACGCGAATCATCCGAAATCAGCTCGCCCGGCGCGGCGGTGTAGAGAAACTCCGGCGATTGTGCGATGCCGACAATGCGCAGTTCGCGGCGCGCACCGTTCATGGTCACGGTCAGTGTATCGCCGGGTTTCAGGCCATGCGCCCGGGCAAAACTTTTCAGCAGCAGAATGCTATCGGAACGATCGCTTTGCGGCCGCCGCCCTTCATTCAGAAAGACGTCGTTCAGGCGCGGTTCGGCAAAATCGGGCAGCGACACCGCCTGCGCCTGCACGGGTAAATCCTGGCCCGGAAGGTCAATCAGAGCGCTGCCGGTAACCCGGCCTTCAGCCGCCGCAACGCCGGGAATGGCGGCCAGATCGACGATCATCTGCGCCGGCGCGCGATTGACCGGAACAAACACCTCGGCCAGTCTGTAACGCTCGTAATATGCCCGCCGTGTTTCGTCCAGCGAGGTGATCAAGCCGGATTGCATGACCAGAAACAACACGCCGACCGCGATAACCGCGCCAATCGCAACAGCCTGCCCCTTGATCCGCCACAGGTCGCGCAGCAGTTTGCGGTCAAGCGGGCTCATCCGGTTCTTCCGCCGGCCGGGCTCACCATTCGATCTCCTCGGGCGAGAGTTTGTTATCGTTTTCGACGATTTCGCGAATACAGCCGTCAGCAAAACGAATCACCCGATCCGCCATCACCGCCTGCGCCGCCGCGTGAGTGACGATCAACACCGTCGCACCCAGCGTTTCGTTGACCTCCTTCAACACCCGTAAAACGGTGCGACCGGTCTTGCTGTCGAGCGCACCGGTCGGCTCATCGCAAAACAGCACGGTCGGCTGCTTGGCAATCGCCCGCGCGATCGCCACACGCTGTTGCTCGCCGCCCGACAGCTGACTCGGAAAATGGTCGGCGCGGTTGCCAAGGCCAACCAGGTCGAGCGCCTTGTCCGGCGTCATCGGATCCCTGGCTATCTCGGTCACCAGTTCGATATTCTCCCGCGCGGTCAGGCTCGGCATCAGATTGTAAAACTGGAAAACAAAACCAACGTGATCGCGGCGGTAACGCGTCAACTGGGCGTCCGTCATATCACTCAGCGTCTGACGCTGGAAGTACACCACGCCTTCACTGCCGCGATCCAGGCCACCGAGAATATTCAACAACGTCGATTTGCCACTGCCGGACGGACCGAGCAACACCACCAGCTCGCCGGCCGGTATCTCCAGATCAACGCCGCGCAACGCGTGTACCGCCGCGTCGCCCTCGCCATAAACCTTGGTCAGGCTACGGGTGGCAAACGTAGGGGCGGACTTTTCGGATGGATTTTGTTGCAACTGAATTCCCTGGCGCCAACAGACACGTAAAGGCGAAAGTGTAACCAGATTTTCCGCTGCTTTTCCAGAGCCGGGGATTTATGGAAGATCGGTGGATAAAGGCGCGCGTCTCTCTGCAACTCCCTGTAGATCCAACTAGCAAGACCGTCAAAATTCCCTTCTCTACTAATCTGATTACGCACCTCATCCTACTGTATCTCCAGTCCAAATCGCTGTTTGCAGTATTTTTCAGTAATCTCGCGAAACGGCTCTTCCATATAAAATTTATCGTGATGACTGCCGGCCCAATAAGCTTCCCTTCTTTCCTCCGTGTTTAGAATAACTTCCATCAAGCTGCTTTTTGCGAACTTATATTCACCCAGTCCGAATGGTCTTGGTCTATCAAAGTATCCGTTCGCCGTATGCACGCACGTGTTTTCTGCGCCATCGTTTAAAACCAGGTATTTTCTTTTGTCTTCTATGGGCATTTCTATTAATTCCAGATGAAAGCGCGCCATATACATCAGTATATTTCTGAGCTTAAAGTTGTTTGGATAGGTCGTCAGTATCCACCATTGCACATCGTCCCTGACTCCGTCGTTGTCACTGTCCACACCCAGTACCGCACCTTTGTCCTTCCAACGATCGTGACCGGATGGGATGCTTTCACCGGATTTCTGAACATCCAATTGCATTTCCAACCCAAACAATTTTTTGCAATTCTCTGCATTAACTTTGTCGCTCATATAGAATCCCGAGCCTAGATTGCTTCTTGTCCAATAGGCCTCCTTTCGTTCTGGCGTATTCAGAATTACTTTGTTCAGTTTTTTCTTTGGCATTACCAGGTCTTGTAGCGCATAGCCGTACAGAAATCCGTTAACAAATAGCACGCACTCATATCGAGTATCATCATTCATGTACGTGTATATCTGCTTACGGTCCAGTGGCATTTGTAGTAACCCCTGTTCGGAACGTGCGACATACATCAGCACATTCCTGAGATTTTTATCATCCGGATAGGTTGCCAGTATCCACCGTTGCACATCATCCCTGACCCCGTCGTTGTCACTGTCCACACCCAGTATCGTGCTGTTACCTTCCCATCGGCCGGGATCGGGCGGTATGCCCTCACCGGGCTCAAGGTCCACGTAGTAGTAACTGGGTATCGAACAATACGCCAAGCACGACGCTATCAAGATAAGAAATACAGATAGTAGAATTTTCTTCTTCATAATTGAGTACTCACTTCTCAATCTCAAACCTGCAGTTGTCCTTCCATCGGTTCATTGGATTACCCAAAAAAAACTGTCCCTCAAGCAGTGCATTGTAGGCTTCATAAACAAGAGACCTGTCCTTGGTATCGAGTATTTCCGAATGCAGTAGTGCGGAATAGGTA
>JAGRHW010000160.1 GCA_020444765.1 Gammaproteobacteria bacterium
CAGGTGCAACCTTCTTCCCAGACCGATACAGGCACCGGGTTTTGTTCGAAGGCAATTCCTCCTTTGACCCCGGCCCAGACCAGTTTTTCGTTCCACAGAATCTCCGCGCCAATATTGCCTGCGGTACCGACATCGCAGCTGACAATCGCAATATCCAGCAGTTTTCGTTTAACTCTTTTGAGCATGACGGATGAGCTTTCAACGAGAACGTCCACGGTAATACCCGGATGCGTCTCGGAGAAAGCTTTCAGAAATCCGGGTAAATAGCGTTCCGCCACTTCGTCCGGCGCACCGAGCCGCACAACACCGGAAATATCCGGTTTGATAAACTGCGTGACGATATCGCGGTTAAGCGCCAGTACCCGCCGCGCATGGGCCAGTAACTGTTCACCGTCGGGGGTCAGATTTACCGAGCGCGAATCGCGACGAAAAACCGCCCGACCGAGTAGCTCCTCCATTTTTTTAACCTGCATCGAGACGGCAGACGGGGTACGAAAAGTAGCCTCCGCCGCCGATGAAAAATTCCCCGTTTCGGCTATCGCGACGACCGTCCGCAACAAATCAAGATCGAGCAATGGAATCTGTGAGGGACTGGTGGCAGACATGGGATCTCACCTTTAAATAATTTTGAAAGCTGGATAAATATTATTTCGTTTGATTGAATCATCAATCTGCCGCAATGTCTACCACAGCTTAATTACAAATCACCCCTGGGTTTGGCGAAAAGATCGCCGGGAGAGCATTATGACTGGTAAAACCGTTGCGGCCTGTAATAAATTTCAAGCCGGTTCCGCTAACACAAGGGAACCTTTTTTCAAATCGCTGTCGGACTCGATCGGATGGTTTATACGTTTTTATCGGGACCGGATAGAGGGCATAAAAGCCGTACGTCAGCTGTCCCGGCTGGATGATCGCATGTTAAATGATATCGGCCTGACACGAGCCGATGTGATTCGCGTCGCGATGTCGGATGAGCCGGAAAAATCACTGATCGAACTCAATAGCCGGATCTATCGCAGATAAAAGGCGGCCGGTAATTGCCGGGACCATCCTTAATTCGTCTTTAACGACCGGTGTCCCTCGTCGACACCGGTCGCACGTGTCCACGCTGCCGTCGGTTTTTAACAAGTTGTTGATGAGTCGCGCATCGAAGAAAACTGCCAACAATTCAGATAATTCCCGCCCGGTCGACACCTGTAATACCATGGAGAGCTTGAAAATGGACTTACACGGGGTTCGGGCCAGAACCGCGGCGATTCTGGACGTATCGATCAACGGCGACAGGGTGTCGCGTATCGTCGATTATTTCCTGATCTGTTTGATTATCGTCAACGTCGTTGCCGTGATTCTGGAATCGGTCGAGGAAATACATGCGCGCTGGGCTTATACCTTTTATTTGATTGAGCGTGTCTCCCTGCTGATTTTTTCGATCGAATATGTCCTGCGGGTCTGGTCGATCGTCGATAACAGCTACCGACCGAAATACGCCCACCGTTTATGGGGGCGCCTGAAATTCATGCGCAGCCCGATGGCTATTATCGATCTCGTGGCGATAGCGCCGTTCTGGCTGAGTCTCATTTTTCCGATGGATTTGCGCTTTTTACGCGTTGTGCGCCTGCTGCGTGTATTGAAGTTGACGCGCTATTCAGCGGCCATGAATCTTTTGTTCGATGTGTTGCGGGAAGAGGCCAGAGTCATCGGCGCCGCGATGTTCACAGTCTTCATCCTGGTGATTCTGACGGCCAGTGCGACCTATCTGGCGGAAAACGCCACCCAGCCCGAGGTTTTTTCGAATATCCCGCAAGCCATGTGGTGGGCCGTCGTGACGGTCACTACCGTGGGTTATGGCGATATGGTTCCGGTAACGCCGTTCGGCAAGTTTCTCGGTTCACTGCTTGGCTTTATCGGTGTCGCCATGGTTGCCTTGCCGGCCGGTATCATGGCTTCGGGTTTCAGCAATGCGCTGCATCGACGCAGGAACAACCTGCGCCGCGAAGTCGACCTTGCATTAAAAGATGGCGTTATCGACCGGTATGAAAGTGAATTACTTAAATCACACGCTCAATCCCTGAGTCTGTCGGATGCAGATATGAATGAAATTCTGCATGAGCACGCTGCCTCCGGGCATCCGGCTGATTCAAGAGTCTGTCCCCATTGCGGACACAGTCTGCAGGACAGGTCAGATCGTCACGCGGCGTGACAGAACAAAGCTGTTTACCTGATCCCGACGCTTAAAGAAATTCGTCGCAGCGGTTCGCGGCGCGCCGGCTTTTGCCGGGCGTCTATGTCCGAAAATGGCTATTCCTTGGCGAAACCTGCCGTATACTACAGGCATGAATGACGGCCAAGACATCTGCTACCGGGCATTGCAAACGCGTGATCAGCGTTTCGACGGACGGTTTTTTACCGGCGTGATCACCACCGGGGTTTTCTGTCGCCCGGTGTGTCCGGCGGTAACACCGAAGCGGGAAAACTGCCGGTTTTTTCCGTCCGCCGCGGCGGCCATATCCCAGGGCTTCAGACCGTGTCTGCGCTGCAGGCCGGAGGCCGCGCCCGGCAGTCCGGCATGGAACGGGGTCACGACGACGGTTACCCGGGCGCTGCGCCTTATTGCTGATGGCGCACTGGATGACGGCGGTGTTGACGCGCTGGCCGACAGGCTTGGCATTACCGCGCGCCATCTGCGCCGTTTGTTTGATGAGCATCTGGGCGCGAGCCCGCTTGCGGTCGCACAGTCGCAACGTTTGCTGTTTGCCAAAAAGCTTATTACCGAAACGTCCTTGCCGCTTAACGAAATCGCGATCATGGCGGGCTTTGGCAGCGTACGCCGTTTCAACGACGCGATGCGCAAATTGTACGGACACGCGCCCGGCGAACTTCGCCGCAGCAAATCCGCGGAACCGGCCGGCGGGCGCGCGGCCATCCAGCTCAAGCTCGCGTTTCATCCGCCTTATGACTGGCAGCAAATCTCCTCGTTTCTGCAAAGCCGCGCGATTCCCGGTGTCGAGCAGGCGGACGCGACGGTTTACCGGCGTTCGGTCAGTTTCGACAGCGGCGCCGGGTTGTTGGAGGTCAGACCACTTGAATCCGTGCAACAGTTGCAGGTCAGGTTTGATTTTCCGGATACCTGTAATCTGCAGCTCGCGGTGAACAAAACCCGCCGCCTGTTCGATCTGGACGTCGATCGCGAGGAAATCAATACGCTGTTCGCCGATGATCCGCTGCTTGGCCGGCTGGTCACGCAACGTCCAGGCCTGCGCGTGCCGGGCGCCTGGGATCTGTTCGAACTCGGTGTGCGCGCCATTCTCGGCCAACAAATCAGCGTGCCGGCGGCGCGCACGCTGGCCGGCCGGCTCGTTGAACAGTTCGGTGAACCATTGTTGCAATATGCACGGGGCGAGGTAACGCATCTGTTTCCAACACCGGCCGTGCTTGCTGATAACGATGTCTCGCTGATCGGCCTGCCGAAAAAACGCGCGGCCAGTATCAACGCGCTGGCGGCGGCGTTTCCGGACTTGCTGCCGGCGCTGGATAACTGCGCCGATCTCAAGGACATCGAAACCGCACTATGCCGGATACCGGGCATCGGACCCTGGACGGCACAATATATCGCGATGCGGGCGCTCGGCGAGCCCGATGCATTCCCGAAAGGGGATCTTGGCTTGATCCGCGCCCTGCAGGCAATGGGTCATGATTGCACTATCACGCAACTGCAGGCGCTGGCTGAAAACTGGCGGCCGTTTCGTGCCTATGCCGCGCTGCATTTATGGACCGGTCTGGCGGATAACAAAGAGGAACAATAATGCAACTGCTAAACACCGATGAATTTGTCTCGCCGATCGGCACGATGGTGATTTTTTCGGATGAAAATGCCTTGTGTCATCTGGATTTTAAGGATTGCCAGGATCGCATTAGCCGCCTGCTGACAAGACGCTACCAGACATTTCAGTTGGCGAAAAAAGCCAATGTGTTGAATATGCGCGACCGCCTGGCGGAATACTTTGCCGGCAACTGGACGGCGTTTGAAAACCTGCCACTGGAAACCGGCGGTACGGAGTTCCAGCAAAAAGTCTGGCGGCAATTGCGCAAAATTCCGCGCGGTAAGACCATCTCCTATGCCGAGCTGGCCAACGCAATCGGGCAACCGAGCGCGGTTCGCGCGGTGGCCTCGGCGAACGCCAGAAACCCGCTGTCGATCATCATTCCCTGTCACCGTGTCATCGGCAGCGATGGCAGCCTGACCGGCTACGCCGGCGGCGTTCCGCGCAAGGACTGGTTGCTGCGGCATGAACAGGCCTTGCAGTAAGTATCACCGCCGTTTAATCATCCCAATCCTGCCGCAATTCCGCAAGTCGTTTCCGGTAGGCTTTGGCGTCGCCGTATTCGACGAATTTTTCGGTGCGTGCGTGCATTGCATGAGTATGTCGTGAGTGCTTGATCGGGCACCAGAACTGTTCGGTGCGGGCAAAAATCTCGCGAAAATAACTGATCAGGCCGTTACCGTAACCGCAGTAGAGGCAGTTGAGTTTTTCGATCGCGTTCAGGTAATCGAGTTTGTGGCGGTCGAGGATGATGTGGTCGGAGCGTTTGACGAGTGGAATCCGGTAAATCCGGAAGCAAACCGCCTGATAGACCGTAACGAAGAGGTCCATCACCACCAGCGGCAGGATCACGCTGTAGATCAGCGGCGCCGAGGCGATATTGCGCAGCTGTGCGTGGCGGATATAGCGCGGTACGGCGATTTTGTAGCTGCGGTTGATTTCGCGTATTTCCTTGCGGAAATAAACCTTGCCCTTGCGCAGCTGGTACTGGAATTCCTCACGGCCCTCCTGCAGAATTTCCTCGAAACGTTTTTCGACTTCGGCCTGTAGCTCATGAAAACGTTTTAATAATTCATCCCGTGTTTGCTGCATGGTGTAGTTCCGCGTCAAAAAAACAAAGCGGCCGAAACGGCGCCAAAAAATGATCAGACCGAGTGTGTATCATCTGGTCCGGTTTTTCCATAACAAAGCAACCATCTGAACCGGAACCCCGATGAGCTTACGTTTTTTTGTCCTGCTTGCTGCGTTGCTTTTTACGCTGTCGCCGTCTGCCGAAATCCTCGACAGCCGTTTGTTGCAGCCGTCGCCGCGGGAAAACTGGCAAACCCTGAAGACGCCGCATTTCAATGTGCATTTTATCCGGCGCCATGAGGCCTACGCGCGACGGATAGCCGAAATCGCCGAACGGCAGTTTCCCTTGTTGACGGAAAAACTGCGCTGGACGCCGCACGGCAAAACCGAAATCGTTGTCAATGATACCGTCGATGTCAGCAACGGCGGCTCGACTGTTTATCCGTACAACCGTTTCTACGTCTATATGAATGAGCCGGTCGACGGCGAACTGCTGGACCAGGCGGATTTTGCCGAAACCCTGTTCATCCATGAATTCACTCATATCCTGCAACTCGATCAGGTTGGCGGTGCGCCGTCGTCTCTGCGTTCGCTGTTCGGTAAATCGCCGGACCCGCTGCTCAGCGTTTTTGTCCTGCCGCAGGTATTCGCGCCGCACTGGTTGTCTGAAGGTATCGCGATTCGTAGCGAGTCGCTCGATGGTAACGGGCGCAATAACAATGCAATGTATGAAGGGCGGATGCGCGAGGAAGTTCTGAAAGGGCTTGCCTCGTTCAGCGCCGAAAGTTATGAGGGTTATTACAATTCGCGCTGGCCGTTCGGTCAGGTGTATTTGTATGGCGCGTATTTTTTCCAGTTTCTCGAAGAGCGCTACGGCGAACAGGTGGTCACCGATTATATTGTTGATTACCGTAACAACCTGCTGCCCTGGCAAATGAACAAACGCGCGCTACAGGCTACGGGCAAGGATGCGCGGCAACTCTGGACGGAGTTTCAGGATTATCTCCGCAAACGCTTCGAACCGGCGATCGAGGAAATAAAATTGCGCGGGCTGACTCGCGGCGAGATTCTTTATGCCGAGCGCTGGAGCAATCGTCTGTTGACCGCCGGACCCGACGGTTCGGTTTTTTTCTATCACGATGAACGAAAAAATCCGCCTCGAATCCTGCAGCTTTTTCCGGACGGAAAAGTAAAGGAAGTCGCTGCAATAAAAGGCTTGTCCTCGATGCGCTGGCATCCACAGGCCGGTCTGTTGCTGGCAAAACCGCAAGTCTGCGGCAACACGGCGCTCTATACCGATCTGTTCCGTTTTGATCTCAACCATTCCAGACTGGAACGGATCACCAACTGCGCCCGCATCGCCCGCGCGGACTGGGCAAAAGACGGTAAATCCGCCTATGCGGTGCAAACGCTCGGCGGAAGAAACAATCTGTTGTCAGTGTCGGCAAACGGCGCTATCGAAATCCTCGACGAACTCGCTCCCGGCGAAGCTATCGGGCAGCCGGAAGTCTCGGCAGACGGCAAAACCGTGCTTGCTGCGGTCAAACGCCAGGGGCAGGGTTGGAATATTGAATCCTTCGATATCGTCGCCCGGCGCTGGACCGCTCTGACCCAAGGCGGCGCGCTCGAATCCATGCCGTTTTATTTTGCTGACGGCCGGCATATCGGCTTTCTTTCGGATCACGACGGACAGCTTGAATTACGCAGCCTTGATCCGCAAAGCGGTGACATCCGCAGCCTGACCAACAGCACGGGTTATGTGAATCAGGCCGTGCAGAGTGACGACGGGCGACTGTGGATTTCCGAATACACCGGGCAGGGCGATGTAATTCGCCGGCTGGCGCCGGAGCTGCGTACCGGCGAGCCGTTGTCGACGGATACAATGCAAGCCGTAGGCTTGCATGAAAAATCCTTGCCCGAGGTGATGCTGAACGCCGCCAGCTCACCTTATAATCCCTGGTTAACGCTGACGCCGCGTGGCTGGGCGCCGGTTTTTCTGGCGGATAGCGATTTCTGGGCAT
Source organism: Gammaproteobacteria bacterium (assembly GCA_020444765.1). The sequence goes on from JAGRHW010000160.1 coordinate 6,914, forward strand.
TCGGCCTGCAGCTTGCCGGGCAGGATATTCTCGGTTTTCATCAATGGTCCTTGATGCCGGTTTATTATGACTTCAGGGAGACGCAACATACCGGCGGCGCCTTGAGCTACAGTTTTAATGACCGGTTGCTGTTGTCGGCTTCGAGCGATTTGCAAGTCAGTTACCAAAGCGGGGAGCCGGATCAGCCGGAGTATTACGATACTCAGGACAATATTCAGCTGCTCGCCCGTTATCCGTTGAATCGCTATGAATGGGCGATGGACTTTTCCGCCGGTATCGCCAGAGAGCGCACGCGCCGCAGCCGGATTGCCGAGCAAACAAGGAGTACGCAGCACGATACGATCGCCGGTTTCGGGATTACCTTCAATAATTTTGATCGCTATCCGCTGGCCAGTACGCGCGGCTCCGGGCTGGGCTTTGATCTGCTTGTCGAGTCGTTCGACTGGTCAGGCGCTAAAAATGATCATCAGGGCGAAGCGGCGGTTTTTCGTTCGGTGGCAAACCTGCGTTTTGCCGAAGACCAGACGCTGATCGCCAATCTCGACGCCGGCGCCGGCGAAACGAACGGCAAACCGTTCCGGCTGGGCGGCAGTGTGGATAGCGTTGATTCACTCGGCGGAATCACCCGTCTCGGCGAGCGCGATTTTGCCCTGCGCGGTTATTCCGCCAACGAAAAACTTGCGGGCAAGCAGTTTCTGCGGGCGTCGCTGGCCTGGCATTTCCCGCTTGCGAGTATCTACGACGGCTGGCTTACGCCGCCGATCGGTCTTGGCAGACTCAAGGGCAACCTTTTTACAGAGGCCGGTGATGCCTGGAACAGTACGGCGGACAGAACGTTTTATCCCTCGGTCGGTGCTGAACTCAGCGGTGAAATTCTGCTT
>JAGRHW010000161.1 GCA_020444765.1 Gammaproteobacteria bacterium
GGCCCGGGTCAGGTTGCCGTTATATTCCTCGAGTTTGCCCTCGAAGCGCTCGAAAAGGGTAAAGGCATCGGCCGTACCCCCGGCAAATCCGGCCAGCACCTGATCATTGTACAAACGCCGGACCTTGCGGGCGTTGCCCTTCATGATCGCGTTACCGAGCGTGACCTGCCCGTCGCCGCCGATCACCACCTGCTTGCCGCGTCTGACCGATAAAATGGTCGTTCCTCTGTACTGTTCCAAACGCTTTCTCCGTGTTTTGCTGCATTCCACCAGCTGCTGCGGTCGGTGAAACGGGTTTTTGGCACAATGCGTGATTGTCCAAACTCACGGCGCCGATCATGCGGATTAAAAATGAATGTATTCACTAATCGAGCCCAGTATATATGGGGCTTGAGGCGAAACACTTCAAGCCTGCTTATGATAGGCTGGAGCATTTCGGACGTTGTCGAAAATACCCGGGTATTATCGGCTCCCGGAGGGAACAAACTCAACGGCTAACGCATATGAACCTGATTATACCGAGCAGAAACAAACCGGCTACCGGCAGCTTTCCGACTGCACCGAAAAAAGTCCGCCAATGGATTTCAGAGTTATATCCGGTATCCTCTGCGGAATCGACCCGTACGCTGATTCGCGGCCTCAAGCACTGTAACCGCCTGGAAAACTCGGTTCGCAGCCGGCTGGAGATTCTCGAGCATTTCCGCCCCGTGGTGCGAGAGATAATCGATATGTCCGTCTCCCATTATGTCGGCCAGAATCTGCCGCTCAGCCAAAAATCCTATAACGCCTTTCTTACCGTTGATACTCTGCTGCAGGAAATGGCTTTCGGTTACAAGATCATTGTTGCCGACAGCATGGAAGGTAACGGGGCAGGTCTCGGTAAAACCCACGACCGGGCCTTGTTCCTGGCGCTGGAAGCACTGGATGAAATAGCGCTGCGGCATCTGCAGGTGTATCAGGAAATTCCCGGCGATATCTGGCAGGACTGCAATACCCTGTTCAAAATCGCCGAAGACCTTAAAATCAGCACCCGCGAACTCGGCAAGGAGTATGGCAAATCCCGAGTCGTAAGAACTATCCAGCAATTGTTTATCAGCACCCATCTTTTGTCACTGGCCGGTGCACACAGCCTGCGGCGTGGGCAGATCCTGCAACTGCACGAATTCATAACCAGGCATGCAGAAGAAATCATCACGCTGGACAAAGGCGCCGACCTGTCGCAGGGCGAATACCTGTTTGGCATCGACCTGGATACCGATGCTCCGGCCAGCGCACTGCAGTTTATCGATGCCGAACACACCAGGCGTTTGCTTACGCTGAATCTCGACCCTTTTATCAGTACCATCGCTGCTGAAATCGGAAACACCCCGAATTCGGTGTCAGCCTTGTATGAATCCGACGTGCTGACTCGAGAAAGCCTGTTCCGGCTCAAAAAATCCCTGGCAGTCGCTCACGAACGCGAGCATGCCCGTGAATATCACAACCATAAGCTTGATTTCATGCATGGGCTCAAGGAAATTTACGCAGTCTTTCGCTACGCCGATAAATCCGACTCCCCGGAAGCCTCCCGTCAGGACCCGTTTGACGATGACCTGAAACTGGAACTCGAGCCGGCCGCAAAAGCCGGACAAAAAGATGCCAGCACCGATTTTATAACCCATCCCGGTTTTGCCAGTTCCAAGTCAGACAAGACGCTTTGGGACGCGGTGGCAAAACGAAATGTCGCTTCGGCTCAACAGATACACAGCGAAAGAGATGCCTCCTTCAGCGATCTCCCGCAACGTGGCGACTGGATTCTCGTCAACAAGTCAGAAGGAGGTATCGGACTGATCTGGCAAGGTGACAGTAGTCCCCAGGTCACGGTCGGGGAGCTGGTTGCCAGCCGCAAATACAGCAGCACGGACAGTGATAAGGAACAGTGGATTACCGGTGTGGTAACCTGGCTGCGAATCAACAAAAACCAAAAGCTGCGTTGCGGTATCACCCATCTGGCACAGAAGGTCAAACCTGTCTTGGTTGAACGCACCAAGGGCAGCCATAACAGTGTAACGACCCAGACCGAGTGCCTGGTTGCGCTGACGCTCGATAAAAAACCACAGCCTTGTATTATCGTGCCGGCTTATATGTTTCATTCAGGCGAAGTGGTGCACATCCGCCAGGGTCAAAAGGTTTTGCGCTTCAAGTTGATAGAGAAACTCAACTCAACGGGCTCTTTTTCACTGTTCTCGATCGAGGATTCCGGCGCCTCGCTGACCGCAGATGCGCTTTCCAAGCGGGATCTCGGTGATTACGGACTGTTCGACGAAACCGCGCACTAAGCTGACGCTAGTCTTTTTTACGCCGCGCGCGCGGATGCGCCTTGTCGTAAACGCTTGCCAGATGCTGAAAATCCAGATGCGTATAAACCTGCGTGGTACTGATATCCGCATGCCCGAGCAACTCCTGAACCGCTCTGAGATTGCCGCTGGACTCCAGCAGATGGCTGGCAAACGAGTGGCGCAGCATGTGCGGATAACAATTTCTCGCCAGGCCTTTTTCAAGCGCGAGTTTTTTCAGCCTGTCCTGAACGCTGCGGGCGGATAAACGTTTGCCCCGCTGACTTAAAAACAGCGCCTGCTGCTCGCCTTGAAGCCATTGCTGTCTGACTTTAAGCCAGGCTGACACAGCCTCGACCGCCTTGCGGCCAACCGGTAATACACGTGTCTTGTTGCCTTTGCCGGTCACTCGCATTGATGCATCAGCCAGATCCAGATCTTCGATGTCCAACCCCACCAGCTCGGCCAGCCGCAGTCCGGAGGAATAAAAAACTTCGAAGATGGCGGTATCGCGAATCGCGGTAGCACTGTCACCGGCGCCGCCGAGCAGTTGCTGAATTTCCTCGGTATCGAGGGTTGCAGGCAGCGGCTTGTTGTCTTTCGGCGCACGCACGTCGATCACCGGATTCTGTTCGCAACGTCCGGTTTTAAGCAGGTGGTTATAAAATGATCGGAGCGCGGACAGACGGCGGGCGATACTGCGGCCGTTGAGGCCTTGCTGATGAAACTTCGCCACCGCGCTGCGGACGTCGTTTACCGCAACGTCCTGCCAGCGCGTCTTGCCGAGTGCTTTGAAAACGGCCTGCAAGGACTGCAGATCGCGCCGGTAATTGGAAATCGTGTGTTTTGAATAACGCTTTATTTCCTGCAGTTCGACGAGAAAATTTTCCATTTCCTCATCGGCGGACATCATGGCTTGCATTAATGAATAAAGCTTGCGACCTTGTGCGAAACAAGATCCCGCAACTGCTCAAGAAACACCACGCCTTTATCGACGGAAAAATGATCGGCCTGCTCACTGCCAAGCACCATCAGACCGTATTCGGTTTCGTTTCTGCTAAGCCAGATCAGCGCCGCGGAATCGATCGATTGCGAATCGCTGCCGAACAGGCCGGCTTTTTGTTCCTGCGACAAACGCCCGCAAAGAATGTTTTCGCCCTTCATGCTTTCGCGTACAAGCTGTAACTCGCCCGGCTCGTAGGTTTCCCCCGGAGCGCTATCGGCCATGGCGGCGATAGAAAAATGAAATGCCAGCCGGCCGACACGGAAGTCCTGCTGCAGAACCTGACGCAATACCGCTTCCAGTTCAGGCTGAGTCCGACACGCTATAATTTTACAAGCCAGGCTATGTATTTTTCTGTTAAGCGATTCGTTTTCGTTGGCGACCTGCACCAGGTCATGAAGATGCGCTTCAAGGTTATTGCATTTATCACGATACAGACCGAGCTGGCGCTCGACCAGTGAAACCGCTTTTCCGGATTCGTGGGGAATCCTGATTCGTGTCAGCAGATTCCGGTTGGCGAGAAAAAATTCCGGATTACTCAGCAAATAATCCGCGACAAAGGCTTCATCCTGATTGACTGCGTATTCCGTACTTTCCTGGTTTTTCATAGTTTGACCGACCCTTCAAAAACGCTTTCGCAAGGCCCCGTCATCAAGACTGTATGGCCCGGACCCTGCCATTCGATATCCAGATCGCCTCCCGGCAAGCTGGCCTTTACCCGGTGTTGTAAATAGCCCTGCACAATGCCCGAAACGACGGCAGCGCAAGCCCCGGTACCGCAAGCCAGGGTTTCGCCGACACCACGTTCGAAAACCCGCAGCCGGATATGTTCCGGGGAGACGATCTGCATAAAACCGGCATTGACCCGGCGCGGAAAACGCGGATGGGATTCCACCTGTTTGCCAAGCCGTTCAATATCGATTGTTTGTACATCCGGCACGATCGTCACCGCATGCGGGTTGCCGATGGCCAGTGCGCCGATTTGCAGAACTTCATCGTCCAGCTCAAGAGTATAGGAAGAAGATTCGGACTCTGCCGAAAAAGGTATCCGTTCCGGTTTAAATTCCGGTATGCCCATTCGCACGGTAACGCTGTCGTCCGGATTGACTTGCAATACGATATTGCCGCCACGGGTCTTAACCGCGATCTCGGTACTTTGCGTCAGGCCCTTGTCGCGCACATAGCGGGCAAAGCAACGGGCGCCGTTACCGCAATGTTCGACTTCCGAGCCATCGGCATTGAAGATCCGGTAATCGAATTCGACCGCCGCATCGCTCGGCGCCTGCACCATCAGCAACTGATCGAAACCAATGCCGAAACGCCGATCCGCCAGGTGTTTGATCTGATGCGGTTCCAGGGCAATCCTGTTTTGCAGGTTATCGATAACGATGAAGTCGTTGCCGAGGCCTTGCATTTTGGTAAATTCGAGAAGCATGTCAGTCGTTGCTGTTTTAAAAAACCGATTCCAGACCAAATAAGTCGCTTAGCTGTTCGCGCTGTCTGACGAGCTTTGCCTTGTCGCCATCGACGATCACTTCAGCAGCCCGAGGCCGGGTGTTGTAATTCGAACTCATGGCAAACGCATAAGCGCCGCTCGACATCACCGCCAGCAGATCACCCTGCTCGACGCCTAACAAACGGTCCTTGCCGAGAAAATCACTGGATTCACAGACCGGACCGACCACGTCATAGCGCCGGCTATCGACCTCGGTCTGTTGTCTGACCGGCAGGATTTCCTGCCAGGCACTATAAAGGCTCGGCCTGATCAGATCGTTCATCGCCGCATCCACCACGGCAAAATTCTTATAGTCGGAATGTTTGAGGTATTCAATCCGTGTCAGCAGAATACCGGCGTTGCCGACCACCGCACGACCCGGTTCGATAATGATTTCCAGATCGCGACCCTCAAGCGCACCAACGATGGCATCGGCCCAGGCCTGCAGATTCAACGGCATTTCGTCTTTATAACGTATGCCCTGCCCTCCCCCCAGATCCAGATGGGAAATATTGATACCGTCCTGCTCAAGCGTGTCGATCAGGGCCAGCAAGCGCTCGAGTGCATCGACAAACGGTTTGATTTCGGTCAGTTGCGAACCGATATGGCAATCGACACCCTGTACCTCAAGATTCGGCAGCTCGGCGGCCCGCCGGTACGCCGCGAGGGCCATTTCCATCAGGATGCCGAATTTGTTTTCCTTGAGACCGGTGGAAATATACGGGTGAGTCCGGGCATCGACGTCCGGGTTTACACGTAAGGAAACCGGCGCTGTTACGCCGTGCGCCTTGGCGACCTCGGCCAGCCGTTCCAGTTCGCCGATCGACTCGACATTGAAGCAGCGGATTCCAACCTCCAGCGCCCGCTCCATCTCGCCGGCATTTTTACCCACGCCGGAAAAGATCGTTTTATCCGCTTCGCCGCCGGCGGCCAGCACGCGCTCGAGTTCGCCGACCGAAACGATATCGAAACCGGAACCCAGTCGCGCCAGCAGGCTCAGAACGCCGATATTGGAATTGGCCTTGACCGCATAACAGACCAGATGCCGATGACCCCGCAGCACCTGATCGAACGCTCGCCAGGCCGATTCGATCGCCGCGCGGGAGTACACATAAAGCGGCGTGCCGAATGTGCCGGCCAGGGTTTCGCAATCCAGTTGTTCGGCGTGCAGTTTGCCGTTTTTGTAATCAAACATGGGGTTATTCCGTATCCTCGGCAGCGGTTTTGTCTTTCAGCGATTCTTTATCGGTTGCCGAATCAGCCGTTTGCGCGGTTTCCTCCGGCAAATACAGCGGCCCCTTGTTGCCACAGGCCGATAACATCTGTGCCAGCCCCAAAACAGCGATCACGGCAATAAAAACCCATTGCGCCCAACAAATTCTCAACGGTCCGACCCCACAAACAAATTGATAAAGTATACTGGTTGATACGCGAAAACACACAACCCAGCAAGGAATACCCGAATGCCAACGCCTACGCTCGACAGCATCGAACTCGAAACCGGCGAATCGCCGACTCACAGTATTATCTGGCTGCATGGCCTGGGCGCCGACGGACATGACTTCGAACCCATCGTCAGGGAATTGCACTTGCCAGCAAACCTGGCGATCCGCTTTATCTTTCCGCATGCGCCGGTCCGGCCGATTACCCTCAACGGCGGCATGCCGATGCGCGGCTGGTATGATCTGAAATCACTGGAACTGGACCGTTCCTCTCAGGACCCCGAGGGCGTGCGGGATTCCTCCGAAAACGTCCTGGCAATCGTCCGGCAGGAAATGGAACGAGGCATCGCCGCGGAAAATATTATTGTCGCCGGGTTTTCCCAGGGCGGAGCCATCGCCTTGTTTACCGCCTTGACCGGTCCCGTGAAACTCGGCGGCGTCATGGGCTTGTCGACCTATCTGCCGATGATGGCGGATGACTTTGCGCAAAAGAACAACGGCTTTAGCGATATTCCGTTTTTTCTCGCCCACGGTGAATTCGATGATGTGGTGCAATACAAGTATGCACTGATGTCACGTGAGGCGATAATGCAAGCCGGGTTTAAACCGCAATGGCACAGTTATAAAGTCGCACACGGCCTGAACGCCGAGGAAGTCCGGGATATTTCCACCTGGCTGCAGGGAGTCATCCAAAACCCTTAACCCGAACAGAGGGCCTTATGCTGGACAAGACTGGTGAAAAACAGCTGAAAATACAGGGTATTCGCCCGTCCGAACCGCTCTGGAAGCGCGTGCCCTGCCGCGATGAAAACGGCAGAGCCTTGAGTGATTTCCGGATGCTGATCTCCGGACTCAGGAGCCGGCCCGCTCACGAAATACAAGCCCGAGTTACTAAAATACAAAGTGTTCTGGCGCGTTACCAGCAAACCGTGGTATTTGCCGACCTCAACCTCAGGATTAATCTGCTCTGGGTTTCGGTGCGCGCCGAGGCGCGGCTGGATATGGAAATCGCCGCGCAAATCCATGACCTGATTCCGGAAGCCAAGCTGCTGGCGGCCGGCGTTCGATCAGCTTATTGATCGGCGGTTTATTCAAGCGCCTGAAGCCGGCTATAGCCACGTTGAATCGCCTTGGCGACCTGATCCGGCGCGGTGCCGCCGATATGGTCACGGCTGGCGACCGAGCCTTCCAGCGTCAACACCTCAAACACATCGTCTTCGATCTGCTCGCAAAACGATTGCAGCTCTTCAAGACGCATTTCGCTGAGATCGCGCCCGCTTTCGACGCCTAGCCGCACGGCCTTGCCGACCACTTCATGGGCATCGCGGAACGCCAGGCCCTTGCGCACCAGATAATCGGCAAGATCAGTGGCGGTGGCAAACCCCCGCAGGGCCGCTTCGCGCATATTATCAGCCTTGATTTCGATCGCCGGAATCATATCGGCAAAGGCGCGCAGACTGCCGAGCAGGGTATCGATGGTATCAAACAGCGGCTCCTTGTCTTCCTGATTGTCCTT
>JAGRHW010000162.1 GCA_020444765.1 Gammaproteobacteria bacterium
TTATTCTCCCTGTATATTCTGCTGTCGTTTATTGGCGAAATACGCGACCGGCAAAAACTTACCACGATTTTCAGCCAGTATGTTCCGCCGGAACTGGTCGAGGAATACAGCCGGGATCCGGGCACCATCAGCCTTGAGGGCGAGGCCAGGGAGGTGACGGTACTGTTTTGCGATGTTTACGGGTTTACCTCGATTTCCGAGAAACTGGAACCCAGGGTGCTGGCGCAATGGCTAAATCGTTATTTTTCCATCATCAGCCAGGTCGTGGTCGAGCACGGCGGCACGCTCGACAAGTATATGGGCGACAGTATCATGGCCTTTTGGGGCGCGCCTGTGCATAACGAGTCGCACGCGGAGAATGCGCTGGCGGCGGCGCTCGACATGCAGCGCTGTATCAAGGCCTTGAGTGAAACCTATCAGGCTGAAGGTTTGCCGGCGATCAGTATCGGCATCGGGCTCTCCACCGGTGTCAGTAACGTCGGTAATCTTGGCTCGCAATACCGCATGTCGTATACCGTGGTCGGTGATACCGTCAATACGGCGCAGCGTCTGGAGCGCCAGACCCGCCATTACCACGTGCCGATCATCGTTTCCGCCAGCACTGCCGAGAAAACCGAGGGTATGCTTTACCGCGAGCTGGATATCGTTAAGGTCAAGGGCCGGGAGCAGTTTACCCGGATGTTCCAGCCGATCTGCCCGGCCGTGAGCGCAACGCCCGAATTGCTGGAAAATCTGGCCGCGCATAAACGTGCGATGACCTATCTGATGAACAAGGACTGGACCAGCGCCGCGCGTCTGTTTGAATCGCTGCGTGAACGCTGGTCGTCGGACAGCGTTTGCGATATCTACCTCAAACGGATTGCCAAGCTTAGAAACCCCTGATTCAACCGGCAAAGCCGGTCATATCATCTGAGGCAGTCTGTCAAGTGCCGGGTCGTTTCTTGAGGCCTCCTCGAATCTGTCCCGGTCGAGCCATTGCCCCTGATAAAAATACTCCAGCGGCTGATAATCAGCCTTGTAGGTCATTTTACGACAGTCGGCGATCCAGTAACCAAGATACAGATAGGGCAAGGCCTTTTGCCGGGTCAGTTCGATTTGCTGGAGGATGGAAAACTGTCCGGGCGAGCGCGCTTTTTCTGCGGGATCGTAAAAAGTATAAACAGAGGACAAGCCGTCCTCGACCACATCCGTGACCGCGACCGCGAGTAACTTGTTGTTCTGGCAGCGAATTTCCAGAAACAGGGTTTCACTCCAGCGGGTCAGGAGAAAACGTTTGAAATCCTCGGGCGTTGGGTTGTCCATGCTGCCACCGCGGTGTTGGGTGGACAGATAAAGCCGGTAAAGAGCGAAATAATCATTATTGAAGTCGGCTTCGGCAATAAAGGTTTGCAAGGACAGATTTTTTTTTAGAATACGTCGAAATCGCCGATTTGGGGCGAAATCGCAAACCCGCAAACGTACCGATATGCAGCGCCTGCAGGCAGTGCAGTCGGGCCGGTAGACGAGGTTGCCGGAGCGTCGAAAACCGAAGCGGATCAGGTGGTCGTAGAGAGCAGGGTCGGGGGGATCATAAGGGTTTGCGAACAGGCTTGATGCGCTCAGCCCGGGCAAATAACCGCATTCGGAATCGCCGCTTTTGTAGAGCGAAAGTTTGTCAGATTCGTGGTTCATGATTTCAGATTACTTGCTGTCGGCGCTAAATGTAAATTCCCTACATTTTGTAACGCAGGTCGAAAAACACGTTTTACGTGTATCAGGTCTGAAATTCGACAGCTATTTCTTCAATCTCTACAACAAGATGCCGATGTCCTGTAGCAAGTGTAGCTGTATGGTCCGGAGCCTTACGAGTTCACTGGCAGGGTTGAAATGTAAAGTTTGAATCCAGCGCCCTTGCAGGCCTGGGGAGAGGGTATATAGTCCCCCCTGCCAGACAACAGGAACCGAATCGAACAGCATGAACGCGGTAGCAATAACCAGGGCTTCTCTCATGGTCAATAAAATCAAACTTCAGGTCGCTCTTCCTTCACCGGCAACGGGTATGCTTGAGTTGCTGATTTTCTGCAGCGTTTTTTTGCTTACAGGGACAATCGGGCTGAACAGTGGTGTGAGTTCGATGATCCTGCCGATGCTGGTTTTCTCGGCAATCATGATGAGCAGCATGATTGTCACCGGCGTTTACCGGCCGGATATCGCCCATTCGATTATGCGTTTGTATCAGCGGACGGCGCTCGGCTGCCTGATCGCAGGAGCCGGATTTGCCATACTTGCAACCTTGTCGTCGTCGGCCTGTTTCGACATCAGGTTTTCGGGGCTGGTGTTGCTGTTTTCCTACTTCGTGGTCAGTACAATCCGCCCGGTCATAGTCGATACCGTGTCTACCTCGGAAGGCGATCGCCGGGCCCCCTGAGAATTTCGCCGCCCGGCTTCTAGGGCGCTAATACATCAAGGGCGTATGCCCGCAATCGGTCCAAAAGCTCACTGTGTTGCGGTAGGGCTTCCTGTAAAAGCCTGAGTTTATCCAGGTAATCCCCCGCTTCATAACCCGTTGGCCGATAGTCGCGCAGCCGTTTGTGGCGTTGCATGTTCCACTCGGCTGTCTCGCCGGCATCCAGGGTTTCAGGGAAATTCCTTGCCCGGTAACGAAACAGCATCTCCGGTATACGTCGGTCATCGTAGAACAGGTCCAGGTTCGCCAGTTTATCCGGTAATGTATTGCGGATTTTCTCAAATGCTCGTTTATCGCTTTCGGTAAAGAATCCGCCGGAATAAAGTGAGCCATCGACATCCGGACTGTCCTGAAAGCTTTGTTCGGCGGATGCGAGTTGAACATTTTTGGCAAATGCCGGATGTTTGCGCAGGATTTTCGCGTGTTTTTCGCTTTGTTCCGGTGAAATCCGGGTTCTTTGCTGAGCGGCTTTATCCAGGGTCGCGGCAGGAGCAAGTACCGGGCAGCGGTTGAGGTGCACGGTTTTGACGGGCAGGCGCGGCATATCGTCCGGCAGTTCCGATTTTGGCGAAAATTGCCGCAGGGCGAGTTCCTCCGGCTCCAGATCCAGGAAAGGGCGCGGGTCGACACGTAGATCGTAAACCAGAATGCCGTTTTTATTGGACGGGTGCTTGGTCAGCGGCAGAATCAGTGCCGTGTGCAGATAGTCCCCTGGAATCATGCCCGAGACATGCAGAACCATTTTCTGTTCACGCAGATTGAGCAGAGCGGCGGCGCTGTGTTTGTCGCGATTCTCGAAGGCGAAATCGAAAAGGCGTTTTTTCCGCTCGCGTAATAGACGGGCGACCGCGATAGTGGCGTAAACATCGGACAAGGCATCATGCGCATGGGTGTGCTCGATGCCGTTCAGACTGGTGATTGCCTGCAGGGTGTTGTTGATGCTGCCGTCAGAATGGACGGGCCATTCGATGCCGTCCGGGCGTAAGGCGCGCGTCATTCGCACGATATCCAGTAGATCCCAGCGCGAGTTGCCGTTTTTCCATTCCTGCTCGTAGGGGTCGAAAAAGTTTCTGAACAGGGTGTGGCGGGTGAATTCGTCGTCGAAGCGCAGATTATTATAACCGACATTACAAGTGCCGGGCTTGCTCATCTCATCATGAATGGTGCGGATGAATTCGGCTTCCGGAATACCTTTGTCGATGCAGATATCCGGCGTAATACCGGTGATAATACAGGCCTCGGGATCTGGCAGAAAATCGTTAGCCGGCTTGCAATATACGAGCAGTGGGTCACCTACGGGCCTCAGAGAATCATCGGTTCTGACGCCGGCAAACTGTGCCGGCCGGTCGTAGGCCGGATGAGTACCGAAAGTTTCGTAGTCGAACCAGTAAAAGGACATGCGTGTCTACCAGTCCAGATCGTCGGGAATCTTGTAGTCGGCATATTCGTCGTCGACGGCCGCATCACTGTCGTCCGGTGCCACGACGATCGCCCAGTCCGGATTGAGCTTTTTCACACTTTCTGCGGTAGTCAGCGGGATCAGATAGGTATTGCCGTTAAGACGTGTAATCGCCAGTTCACGGACGGAGATTCCGCGATGACAGTCTTCGGTGACATAGAGCTGCTTAACCCGGCTGCCGAGAATGTAGCTATAGACTTTGTCTCCCTTGAAATCCTTGACCGCGGTGGATTCGATCAGCGTTTTGATCTCGGCCTTGATGCGCTTGCGCTCAAGTTGCGCCTTGTCGGGCGCTTCCTCCGCGCTAGTGTTGGCTGGTTTATTCGGTTGTTTCCTGGCTACAGGCTTTTTGGGCTTTGGCTTGGATTTGGTTTTTTTCTCGGCAAAACCGGCTTTGAGTAATTGATCCCTCAGAGAATCACTCATCGCAAACTCCATTATATTCAGTTAAAAGTGAGGTCAGTTGAATGCACCAGAGCGATTGCCTAGTCTAGCGAATTTATAGTCAGAAATCCCATCCGGATAAACGGCAGCGGGATTAATCCTAGCCCGCTCTCCGGCCCGACAGCGTTTGACTTTGCCACAGTAACAATTATTTTCAATATCCGAAGCGCAAACTTTTCCCATTGGTCTATAAATCAGAGAGTCAACAGTGATGTGGCCTGCGCGATTGAGCTATTGGTCTAGCCGGGCGGGCCACGAAATCGGGTTTGTTATAGCCGGGGGAGTTATGCCGAAGCTGGTATTGATTTATGAAGACATCGAGGTGAAGGAGTTTACCCTTGCGCGTCAGGAATTGCTGATAGGTCGCGCCGCCTCTGCATCGATTTCATTGGATGATTCCACGGTCAGCACACGGCACGCGGTTCTCGAGTCGGAGTTGTCGCGTGATAAACAGCAGCGTTTTTTCCTGCGCGATTTGTCCAGCAAGAACGGCACTTATATTCATGGCCAGCGTATTTCCCGTGCACCGCTGAATGACGGTGACGAGTTTAAAATCGGCTGGAGCACATTTCGCTTTTTCGCTTCGGATCAGGAATCCCTGACTGGAAGCTGAGCTCATCCCCTAGAACCGACGGTCGATTCAGGCCGTTCGGAATTCCTTACAATCGGCCGCTCTGGTTGACTATGCTGCGCTTGCACCGGTGATTTAACACCGTTAAAGTAATCTCCCCATCCAAATCTTGTATAAGCGGAGTATTCATGAGCTCTCAAGCCAGTCCAAAAGGCGTGGTGACAGTCAAAACGCTGCGGAAATTCAAGGCCAACGGTGAAAAATTCACCTCTCTGACCGCTTATGATGCCGCTTTTGCCGCAGTGCTGGACAATGCCGGGATCGATGTCGTGCTGGTGGGTGATTCCGTCGGCATGGTGGTCCAGGGACGGGATACGACCATACCGGTCACTATCGACGAGATTATTTACCACAGCAAAATGGTTGCGCGCGGTCTCAAACGAGCCATGTTGATGGTCGATATGCCGTTTATGAGTTACGCGACCGAGGATCAGGCTTTACACAACGCTTCACGCCTGATGAAAGAAGGCGGCGCGCAGATCGTCAAGCTGGAATGGGGCGCTTTGCAGCTTGGCATGGTGAGGCGTTTTACCGAATGTGGCGTGCCCGTTTGCGCGCATCTGGGGTTGACTCCGCAGACGTATTTCAAGATGGGTGGCTATCGGGTTCAGGGGCGTGATGACGACACCGCAGAGCGTATGCTGAACGATGCCAAGGCCCTGGAGGAAGCAGGGGCCGATGTTCTGCTCCTGGAGTGCGTGCCGCAGGGGCTGGCCAAACTGATTTCAAATTCGGTTTCCACACCGGTGATAGGCATAGGTGCAGGCCCGGATGTCGACGGCCAGATACTGGTGCTTTACGATATTCTCGATATAGCGCCCGGTAAACGAACCCGCTTCTCCAAAAATTACATGGAATCGAATTCGTCGATACACGGGGCTGTTGCACAATATGACCGTGAAGTACGCAGCGGCGAATTCCCGCTTGCCGAACACAGTTTCGAATAAGGACCGGTGCCATGCTTGTCGTCGATAATATCCAAAAGTTGCGTTCAATCATCAGGCCCTGGAAAAATAACGATGTGGTGATCGGTTTCGTGCCGACCATGGGCAATCTGCACGATGGGCATCTGTCCCTTATCGAGCGGGCAAAAAAAGAATCGAATAAGGTGATTGCCAGTATCTACGTCAACCCCTTGCAGTTTGACCGGCCCGACGACCTGACGCGTTATCCGCGAACCCTGCAAAACGACCTTGCCCTGTTGGAACAGCAAGGTGTGGATGTTGTATTTACACCTGACGACAAGGCGATCTATCCGGACGGCATAGAAATGAGCACCAAGGTCGATGTGCCGGTGATCTCCACTATTTTATGCGGTGCTCATCGGCCGGGACATTTTGTCGGCGTCGCTACCGTGGTTTGCAAGTTGTTCAATATGATCGAGCCTGATCTTGCGGTCTTTGGCGAAAAGGATTTTCAGCAGTTGATGCTGGTCCGGCGCATGACCCAGGACCTGAACATGCCGGTAAAAATCATCGGCGCCCAGACCATGCGCGAGGATAACGGTCTGGCGATGAGTTCCCGTAACAATTATCTCTCGGATGAAGAAAAGCAGACTGCATCGACGATTTACAAAACACTTTGCGATGTTGCGGCAAAACTCGTTGCGGGTAATCAGCATTATCCAAGCCTTGAGCGGGAAGGGCGGGAAACGCTGGAAAAAGCCGGGTTTATTCCGGATTATCTGCAAATCCTGCGCAAGACCGATTTGCAACTCCCGTCTCCAGAAGAACCCCTGGAAGAACTGGTCATCCTTTGTGCCGCCCTGCTTGGCAAGGCCAGGCTGATCGATAATCTTCAGTTGTCGAGTTTTATGGCGAGCTGACCGGAAGATCAGCTTGAAGAGGCGGGTGAGTAGTTCGGATCATTGGGATTTAAGAACACGAACTGTTTTTCGCCGTTGTCCAGTTCCACATAATCCATCACGGTTCCGTCCAGCAGATCGATACTGTCCGGTGCGACGACAATATCGATTCCCTGCGATTGATAGCGCAGGTCGCTCTCATTATTGACGTCATCAAATCCCATCGCATAGCGAAACTGTCCGGAATCGAGTTTTTCCACAGCGAAGCGCAAGGCCGTATCCTTTATGTCAGCCTGGGCAGCAGACTCGGCGACCTGCCTGGCGGCACTTTCAGTAAGTGTTATTGGTTGACTGCTGGATGACATGCGTGACTCCGGGTTTCTCCAGATGTGAATTTTTGCCGATTTAGCGCAACAAAGCCAAGAAAATTCCTGACCCAGGGATTCTCATTGGTATGGCGTATATGGGTGTAGGATGCTAGCAGATTATTGACGATAAGTCCGTCGTGCTCGCCATCGATTCCGGTACCGCGGTTTACCCGGTAGGCGAATTCGGCGTTCGCCGGAAGCGCGTCGAGCTTCGAGTAATGGAATTCGTGTGCCTTGATTATTTTATTCTGCTGATGCGTCGAGTCGGGCCAGAGTGCATTGACTCCGGCTTGTAGTTTTACATAGCCGCGACCCTGAGGCTTTTTATGGACTGTGCAGTCAGCATGGATAACACTCGCCATGTGAAATTTCTGATTTTGCCAGGTGATCGAATCGCATAAAACCATCAGTCCGCCGCACTCGGCATAGGCAGGCAAGCCAGCCAGGATTTTCTCACGTATATCCGTCAGCAGGTGTTGGTTGGCCGATAGACGGTCGGCGTGGCGTTCGGGAAAACCGCCGCCGATAAACAAACCGTCGATATTGGCCGGCAGGCATTGATCCTCAAGTGCGT
>JAGRHW010000163.1 GCA_020444765.1 Gammaproteobacteria bacterium
AGCAGTCCGGGGCGGGGTTTGCCATCGAACCGGAAAATGCCGCGCAGCTCGCGGAAAAGGTGAGCTTGCTTTACAATGACAGAGATTTGTACGCATCTGCTGCGGAACAGGGGCGGCGTTTTGTTGCGGAGCATTATGATCGTAGCCGCCTGGCGGCAAAATTCCTTTCAGTCATTGAAAGCCTGCTTAGCGAAAAGAAGCAAAGCTCTGCCGGATGAACAGCACACCGGGCAGGAACCTCGGGATTAACTGTACGTGAGAAAAAAACTACTCTATCTGGTCGCAGGCGCGCGGCCGAACTTCATGAAAATCGCGCCGATCGTCCGCCAGCTTCAGCAGCGCAGTGAGGAGTTCGATTTCCGGATCGTGCATACCGGCCAGCATTATGACTCCGGTATGAGTGGCGTGTTCTTCCAGGAGTTGCAAATACCCGAACCGGATTTTCATCTTGAAGTGGGCGGCGGCACCCATGCCGAACAGACTGCCAGGATTCTCACCCGTTTCGAGGCGGTCTGCCTGGAAAACCGCCCGGATATCGTGCTGGTGGTCGGCGATGTCAATTCCACCATGGCCTGCGCGATCGTTGCGAAAAAACTGCATATCGAGCTGGCCCATGTCGAAGCCGGCCTGCGCAGCGGCGACCGCGATATGCCGGAGGAAATCAACCGCCTGGTCACCGATGCGATCACCGATCACTTTTTCGTCACCGAACAGAGCGGACTCGATCATCTGCGCCGCGAAGGGCACGACGAGAAAGCCATCCACTTTGTCGGGCATGTGATGATCGACAATCTGTTCAATCAGATCGAGCGCATCGACAGCGGCGATTTCAAGCCTGAGCTGTCGGCCACGATCAAACAGGATTTGCCGGAATACGCGGTCACGACATTGCACAGGCCGGCCAATGTCGACCAGCGCGAGCAGCTGACGACGCTGGTCGACATTCTGGCAGGCGTGGCACAGAAAATACCGCTGGTTTTCCCGGTGCATCCCCGAACCCGCAACAATCTGGAAAAATTCGGCCTGACGCTGGACGATAAAATCATCCAGCTCGAACCTTTGCCTTATATGGAGTTTCTGAATCTGTTCCGACATGCCCGTTTTGTCCTGACCGATAGTGGAGGGCTGCAGGAGGAGACCACCGCGCTCGGGATTCCCTGTATCACGTTGCGGGACAGCACCGAAAGACCGATCACGGTCAGCGAAGGCAGTAACCTGCTGGCGCCGCTGCAGCAAGACGTGGTGCTGTCGGAAGTTGACAGGATTCTTGCCGGCAAGGGCAAGACCGGGCGCATTCCGAAGTTTTGGGACGGCCAGTCTTCGGCGCGAATTCTGGACGTTCTGCAAGGTAGTTGCTGAGTCAATCCGGTAAACTTGCCGGTTTGACCAGAGCCCTGTCGATTCTCCCGCATGACCGTTCTTAAACGCCTGCAATCGCTGACCACGCTCGATGCCGAGATGCTCAGCGGCACAGCCTGGATGACGATGTCCTACGGGATCAAGTTGTCCCTGCAACTGGTCAGCTTCGTCCTGCTGGCGCGAACGCTCGGCCCCGAATCGTTCGGTATCTACATGGCGATCCTGTCGTTCGCGGTTCTGCTGGAACCGTTTTTCGACCTTGGCGCCTACAACCTGGTGGTCAGGGATATCACCAAACACGGCAATTCGGCGCGCGCGGTCGGCGACTCGGTGGCTCTGTCCTTACTGGTTTTACCGGTTGGCGTACTGGTTCTGTATCTCGGCTACGTCTTCCTGTTCCCGACTCAGTTGCTGATCTCGGTCGTCGAGGTCGGGCTGTCGCAGTTTATCGGTGGTCGTGCCGTCAGCATCGCGCTCGGTGTCAATATCGCCCATGGCACGATATCCCGCAACGCCGTGCTGGAAATCGTCAACGGTGCGATCCGTTTGCTGGTGGTTGTTCTGCTGATCGTCTCCGAGGGCGATCTGACCACCTGGATACATCTGCAGCTGGCCGGCAACTGCCTGATGGCGGTGCTGGTTTTTGTCTGGTTGCAGCTTAATTTCGGATTGGGTGTATCCGGTATTGCCGGTATCCGGGAGCGATTCACCGACGGTGTTCATTTCGCCATCGGCAATGCCGCGCGTAATCTCAACACCGAACTCGATAAGGTCATGATCTACGAGTTCTCCTCGGTTGCGGGTACCGGTATCTACGCGGCCGCCGCACGTTTTGCAGTACTCAGTTGCGTGCCGGTCAATGCTCTGCTGTCGACGGTTTATCGGCATTTTTTCATCGAGGGCGAAAAAGGTTATGCTTTTTCCCGGCGCTATGCGCGCAGTCTGATCCCGATGACCGCGGGATACGGGGCGTTTGCCAGTCTCGCGCTGTGGGTGGGGGCGGATCTGATTATCTTTTTGCTCGGTGACGGCTATGTTGAATCGGGCGAGGCCTTGCGCCTGCTGGCCTTCTTTCCGTTTATCCAGTCGGTGACCCTGCCATACGCCGACGCCCTGACCGGTGCGGGGCTGCAAAACATCCGCAGCCGTGGAATGATCCTGACGATGATCATCAATCTGACGCTCAATCTCGCGCTTATCCCGGTTTTTGGCTGGCACGGGGCGATTTTCGCGACCTTGATTTCGCAATCGACACTGATGTTGTTCGTGGTGTTTTACGCCAGACGCTACCTGTGAGCCAATTATGTGCGGAATAGCCGGACTCTGGAACTTCAAACGCGCCGAGCGGGCGGATGCCGGACAACTGCGCGCGATGTGCCGGGCCTTGCAGCATCGTGGTCCGGACGGCGAGGGTGTAGAAATACTGGGTGACGTCGGCCTCGGTCACCGCCGGTTGTCGATTATCGATCTGGCCGGTGGCGCGCAGCCGATGTCGGACAGTGACGGCAAGGTCTGGGTTACGTTCAATGGTGAAATCTATAATTTCGCCGCTTTGCGCCGAGAGTTCGAGGCCGACGGCGTGGTGTTCCGTACTCGAAGTGACACGGAAGTCATCCCTTATTGTTATCTGAAATACGGCGACGGCTTTGCCAGTAAACTCGAAGGCATGTTTGCCATCGCGCTGTGGGATCGTCGCCGCGAGCGTCTGTTGCTGACGCGCGATCGTATGGGCAAAAAACCGCTGTTGTATTTCAAGGGCTCACACGGACTGGTTTTCGCTTCCGAGATACAGGCGCTGGCCAAACACCCCGATTTTAACGGGCAAATCGACCCGCAAGGACTGGATGCTTATCTGACGCTCGGTTATGTGCCGCACACGGCCAGTATTTTCAAGGGTATAAAAAAAGTTGCGCCGGCAAACACAATCATCATCGACCGGCAGGGCACGGAACAGGCCTTGTGTTATTGGTCTATCGATACGCACAAGCGCAGCGTGGCGACTTTTGACGAAGCCAAACAACAATTGAAGTCCTTATTGCGCGACAGCGTCGAAAAGCGCCTGGTTGCGGATGTGCCGCTTGGTGCCTTTCTCAGCGGCGGAACCGACTCAAGCCTGATTGCCGCCATTGCCAGCGAGACGGCTTCGACCAAGCTGCAGACGTTCTGTATCGGTTTCGATGAACAGGCTTTCGATGAACGCGATGACGCCCGCGCGGTTGCGGATATTCTCGGTACCGATCATCACGAGGCGGTGGTGCAATTCGATGCCATTGATAGCCTGCCGCGACTCCAGCGGCATGTAGGTGAACCGTTCGCCGATGCGTCGGTCATCCCGACGTTTTATCTGTGCCAGCAACTGCGCAAGGATGTCACCGTGGCGATCAGCGGTGATGGTGGTGACGAGCTTTTTCTGGGCTATCGCCGTTATCATCGGTTACTGACCCGGCATCGTCTGCATAGGCTGATCAAGCACCTGCCGGTGGCCGGCGGCATGCTCGGCAAAGCATCGCGCAACAGAGAGCAGCGTCGCCGCGGCCGGTTCGGGCGGTTTTTGAATCTGCTGGAGGACGCCGGGCTGCATGACTATGAACAATTTGCCCTCAGCAGTTCGCAATTTGCCGGTCAGGAGCGACGTTCTCTCTACAATGCCGACCTGCGGGAACAGCTGGCCGGGCAGGCACCTGCGCTGCAGAGGATAGAGCGTTTGTTCGACAGCGTGGCCGCCTGTGATTTTGCTGAACAGATCGGGCTTGTCGATCAAAAACTTTATATGGTCGATGATATTCTGACCAAGGTTGATATTGCCAGCATGGCCGCCAGTCTCGAGGTTCGTGCGCCCTTACTGGATCACCACATCGTGGAATTTGCCGCGGCGTTACCGGTTTCCTATAAAATAGACAAAAATCGCGGCAAAATACTGCTGAAATCCGTGCTTGCGGACTATATTCCGCAAGCGCTGGTCGACAAACCCAAGCAGGGTTTCGGCGTGCCGGTCGCCGACTGGATGCGAACCAGTATGCGGGAAATGACAAAAGAGTTGCTTTTGCAGAGAAATGGATTTATCCAGAAACACTTCGAGGGGAAAAAAATCAACGACTTGTTCAGCGCCGACAATAACGGACGATTGCGTCACCCGGATCAGTTGTGGACGATGGTATGTCTGGGCGTGTGGGCGGAGCAGGCAGGTTTGAACGATTAAGAAGCGTCAAGACTATGGATATCGAGTTATCTGAACAACTGTATAAAAGACCGACTAAAAGCCTGGTTCTGATGGCCCTGGCCATAGCGACGATTCTATCGACGATGCTGCTCTCTTATATGGCGGGTGGTAATCTGGTCAACATCGGTTTTGCCGGGGCGCTCACGCTGATGGCGCTTATTTACCTGGTTGTCGGGCGTCGTGAACTATGGATAAGCCCGGAAATCGTGATGGTCATGATCTGGCTGGCTTATTCGTTGATTCCGTCGTTGTTTGCCCCGGATCAGGAGCAGGCAATGTTTAAGATGATGACCATGATTCAGGTCTTGATCCTGTCGGTTGTTATCCTGCAGGTCTGTATCTGGCAGGGCAGTACCCGGATCTTTATCTGGACCTATATCCTGGCGGTTTGCGCCTCCTACATCATTACCTTTACACCTTTGAATGAACTGGTCGTCGAAGTCCAGGCCGAAGTTGAAGGCTCGGACAGCATGGTTCGTACTGCCAGTACACTCGGTAACGCCAACACCTTCGGTGTCGTTGCAGTACTGGCACAGGCTTTTGTGGTGATTTTGATTTCCATGAAATCCACCACGGCCAGGGAGCGCGTATTAGCGGTCGTTAGTTATTTTATCTTGGCAGGGGCGGTTATTAACAGTGGTTCGCGTACGGCGCTGGCCGGATCACTGCTGCTGACATTCGGTATGGCCTGGGTCTTCAGTCTGTGGAAAATCCACAAGCTTGGCAATGTTATAAAATGGCTGGTGATCATAGGGGCGCTTATTGGAGGATTGTATTATTTCCTCAAAGACGTGGAAGTGGTTCAGGAACGGTTTGACATCGTGGTGAGTGAGTCGAAAATAGAAATGAGGATGGCTGATTTCTTCGATCTCTTCACGAAGGATGAAGATGAGGAAATGATCGAACGATCGGGGGACAGTATCGGTAATCGTCTCGGTCTTGCCAAAATGGCCTGGGATATCGTCAATGAGTATCCTTTTGGCGTCGGACTCGATAATTTCAAAATCTTTTCCGGTGTTTACGCCCATTCGAATTATCTTGAATTGCTGGCCGACACCGGGTTTATAGGAACCTTCCTTTATTACCTGATTTATGTGCTGCTGGTGCTTAAACTGTTAAAACTGTGGAGCCGGATCAAGGGATCCAATTTGCCAAAGGCGCTTATACTTGGTGTGTTTATCCTGTCGGTCATGGATATCGCCAACGTAAGTTACTATACCAAACCGGTATGGATATTTCTGATCATCATTATCGCAACTGCGGAACTGTTCCAGCGTCAGGCAGTCCTGATCAAACAGCGCCAAAATCATCGGGTTTTAACTTCTTGAGCGGAGACATCGATTATTCGGCGATTATCAGCCGTTATGCCGATGCGGACGAAAAGCTTTTTATGTCCGTTGATGAAGCGCTTGTCCTGTCCCGGGAACTTGCGGAGCGGGTCAGGCAAAGCGGGTTCCGGCCGGAAAAAATAATCGGTGTTGCCAACGGTGCGTTGTTACCGGCTACCGTGGTAGCTGAATCGCTGGATCTGCCTCTGGAAATGGTAAGGGTTCGGCGTAAAGGCAGCACGATCAAAAAGAGGCTGGCAAAATTCGGCCTGGTCAGATCCGTTGTCAGTTTCCTGTACAAACTTCCCTTGACCCGTCCGTTGCTGCGTTTTGTGATGGATCGTTTCAGTCAGCTGGATACGACGAATCAGGATGAAAAAAACCGCGATGACAAGACGGGACATGTGCTGATTGTCGATGATGCAATCGAATCCGGCCAGACGATACAACACATCATCACCGGTCATCTGTCGGGGCAGACGACGCGGGTGCATGTGGCCGTTCTCTCTTGGTCGGTAAATTACGCGGATAAAAAGGCCGAGATAAACCCGGACAGTTTTATATCAAAACGCATTCATCATTATCCCTGGTCGCAGAACAGCCCGCACCTTGAGACCTATCATCGCTGGTTGCGTGACCACGAGCTCGAGGAGTGGGCTTGAGCGCAGAACCGATACTTCTGTTGGATCTGGACTGCGTGACGATCTACGGCGGGAATCCGCGAGATAGCCTGCCGCCTGAAATATATCAATTGCACCCGGACATGGTCCAGCGACTAAGTGAAACCTCTATCCCGGTCGTTCTGTTTACCCATCGTTCGAGGCAGGAAGCGATGAAAATCCTGTCGTTTTTCGCAGAACGGCAGCTGACCTTCGCGGCTTGTATCTCTGCCAGGGAATTGTTCTATTCGGCGCTTCGACAAGGTCGGGTGCTTGATCTGCTGAGACAGGGTTTGAGCAAGAAACACGGCATCCGCTGGGTCGCCGGACAGTTCGATACCGGTGCAGCCAACCTGGTGTTGATTGACGATAAACCGGAGAACCTGAAAGAAGTGTTGATCGAAGGTGCCCGGGTCGCCGTTCATGCGCCGTTTGAAATACAGGATAATCAGGTCACCACCTTTGAACTCGCCGAGCTTTTCGACATTCTGCATGATAATCCGGCTGAAAAGTACAAGGGTGTGATTGAATTGACTCCGGTCAGCCGTGATCTTTCCAGTTTGCCGGTAATCGGCGAAATCCACCGGAACAGTCCCGATTTGTTTGAAAGCGTCAGGAGATTTGGTCGACGTGCGCGAAAAAAACTGAGTTGAGCAAGCGCATGAAAATTGTATTCGTTCTGCCGACCTTTAACCCTGGTGGCGCTGAAAATGTGATGGTGCGGTTGGCCAATCATTTTCAAGCGCAGTATGACGTTCATATTTTGGTTATCAAAGGCGGTGGAATACTGCAGGAAAACATCAGGCAAAGCATTCCAGTCCATGATCTGAAATGCGATAGGGTCAGGCATGCATTTGGTCTGTTGCGAGGCAGAATCAAATCCCTGGAGCCGGATATTGTCTTTTCCTCGATTTCCCGATTGAATATTTTACTATCCCTGATCAGATTATCCCTGCGGGAAAAATTCCGCCTGATTCTGCGTGAGGTGAATACGCCCTCGGTTGCGCTACAAGCAACCGGTTCACCAGGTTTGTATAAATTTCTCTATAAGTTGTTATACCCGAGGGCGGAAGTCATTATCTGTCAGTCGGATGACATGCTGGGTGAAATGCAGACGGAAATCGGGCTTGTCAAAAACAAACTG
>JAGRHW010000164.1 GCA_020444765.1 Gammaproteobacteria bacterium
ATCGAGGCGCAGGCCGTGACCATGCGCTCTTTGGTATCGACCGGCTCCTGACATTCGACATAAGTAAAGTTATCCAGCGCGTCCTCCCAGGCATGGCACAGATTGGCGCGGTAATACGGCCCGCCGCCGGCCGAGAAGCGAAACAGGGTTTGCGGGGCCTCGAACTCCAGCGCCTGGGCCTGCTCGATCAGGCTGTTGATCGCTGAAAACCCCGACTCATACGCCACGAAGATGATGGGTCTGTCACATTCGTCACGAAAAACGGCCTCTCCATACGGTCCGCGCAGTGCTAATTTGTCGCCTTTTTTCAGGTTTGGAAAAACCTCGCCGGCATGTCCGCAGCCGGATGTCTTCGCGACATGGAACTCCAGGAATCGCCCCTCGCAGGGGCAGTTCGCCACAGCCAGACGCAGGCGTTGCCCGTCCCGCGTCTCCAGCGCCACCTGTTGACCGGCGTAAAACTGCAGCGCCTGACTGCGCGGCGTTTTGCAGGAAACAATGCGGTAATCATCGCCAGCCTCTTCGATACGAGTCACGGTAATGAGCATATTCTGCAAATCGATGGTTTTGTCCTGCCCCTGCTCCAGGGCTTCGAGCACGATCTCCGGGTCACCGGACGTCCAGTCCGGCTCATGACAGCACATCAACAGGGTGTTGGCCGCTTTTTCCTGCTCGCTTAGACAGTAATCGGCAACCTTGACCCGGGATGTCCGGCCACTGATCAGGCGGGCCCGGCATTCACCGCAATTGCCATTGGCACAATGATGTTGCAGCTTGAGCCCGCCCGAAAGGCCGATCTGCAGCAGACTTTTGCCACGGCTGGCGATGATTTTTTTGCCGGAAGGCTGAAAACGCAGATATTTGACCATGTCACCCTGTATAGCGGCAACGCGGGGGAATTAAAAGTCCTGTCGGGGATATTCAGTGACGGTTCTGGCGGATCTGCAGGCTCATCCAGGATAGAAGGGCGCGTAACATGGTTTTCTGCTGATGTGTACAGTCGGCCTGCATGGTAATCAGCCGGCCTTTCAACTCACCAGTCAGGCGCTGGTAAAAACGTACCTGTTCGGTCGATTCGTGGAGTGCGTGGCGCAGGCGGAGAATCTCGGACTTGAGCAACTGCTCATCGGTGACCGTGCTGACCAGGCTTTTGTTCAAGGCATCGGATTTGAGGCGCTGCAGACGTTCGATTTCAGAATTGTCCTCCAGTCTAACCTGCGGGTAAGCGGATTTCAGCGCAATTTCGGAAACCTCGCCTTCGAAGGTCTCCAGTTCGCCCTTGCGGATTTTTTTCTGGATTTCGCTGCGACTGGCGCCCACCAGTTTTGCAGCTCTGGAAACACTGAGATAGCCCGTCACGCAACACCTGACATAGTTTTTTGAGGTCGTTTTTAACTATACGCCAGATACGCGACTTTACAACCGGCTTACCGATCTATCTCTTTGTTTTTATAAATATTTTAAATTTATTTTTTTATTGTTTATAACAAAATTTTATACGGAGATATCGGACAGGACTGACTGACACCGCTTTCCGATAAGGAAAACAGCAAAAACCCGCAGTAAAAAATCTTTTACTGGGATGAAGAGGAGCCGGACTGATCCCAGGCGTAGGTGCAATCCAGGTGCGCCCGAACGGCGATAAGTCCCTGCAGGCCTTCTTCGGCAATCCGCTGTAAGGGAATGGTGTCATTGAGTTTTTTCTGCCGCGACAACATCCAAATCGAACCCATTTTACGATTGTGCGGATAAGTGGTGCGCAGGGCATCGGCAATACCCAACACATGTTGCATGCGCTCATCGGTAGCAGGCGTGACGGGAAAAGCCGCGTTGCCGCGACGGAACTTCTCCAGATGGCGGCCACTGACGCCTTCGAGCGCCAGCAGGTCGATGACCTCCGAGGCCCGCAGCCCCCATTCTTCAACAACCGCCATGATCTGCATGGTTTGCAGAATGCGTCTTTGTTCCGTAGAAAGTGTCGACATTTAAATAGGTTTCAGTTTAAGAATGAGGAGCATTCTGACCTAATTTAAAGCCGCCGTGCACCGCACGTAATGAATAGAAGAGCCGAGCCGGCTCTACTCATTTTCGGCGGCGTCTTTCTTGTCGCCCGACTTTTTAAACGAAACCACATGGGAAGTTCGCGGTTCGTCCCGGAAACGCGGCCGTTCGCGGATATCCCGGCCCAGCGCCTTGGCGATTTCCTGCTCACGCGCGGCGATCACGCCAAGACAACGGCGGATATCCTCCACCGTTTCGTCCTTCAGCGGGCTTTGCATTCCCGGCAACGGCGTCACGTCGCGAATAATGCCGGAGAGGGTTTTGCGCATCATGATCATGATCGCTCGTTCGTTATGCATCGCTTCTTCTGACATTGGTGGTTCTCCCTAGAGTGGTCGCAGGTCGGCCGGCAGCGCCAGTTGTTCATCGAGCTGCGGAAGCATTTTCTGCAGCGCGCCCTGCAGCGCCTCTTCCAGCACCGGGTGATAGAACGGCATTTGCAGGATATCGTGAACCGTCATCTCCTGCTGGATCGACCAGGCCAGCGAGTGGGCGAGGTTTTCGGCTTTTGGCGACATCATCGCCGCGCCCAGCAGACGGCCATCCGACTTGCGTGCGTAAATCCGGATCAGACCCTTGTTTTTCCCCATGATCAGCGCCCGGCCGACCGGTCCCAGCGGCATCTCGCCAACCACCACATCGCTGTCATCCTTGAGATCCACCCAGCGCTGGCCGACCGTGGCGATATTCGGATCGCAGAAGGTGATGCCAAGCGGCGTCTTGCGCCGGAAGCCCTGCACCGTGTCACCGGCGGCATTCAGCCCAGCGATGCGTCCCTCCTCGCCCGCCTCGTGCAAAATCGCCAGATCCCCGTTGACGTCCCCGGCGATAAAGACTGGCAACTCGCCAACCTGCATGGTGTTCGGGTTATAGGCCGGCACGCCGCGTCGATCGAGTTCGACCCCGAGCGCCTCTATGCCCAGCAGGTCAAGATTCGGCCGTCGCCCGAGGCTAGCCAGTACCGCGTCGACTTCCACTGAAGCGTCACCGGCGCTGACC
This sequence comes from Gammaproteobacteria bacterium, assembly GCA_020444765.1. Next base: position 3,061 of record JAGRHW010000164.1, read on the forward strand.
AGCAGTTTGTCGCCTTTGGCGGTAATTTCGGCGGGTTTGCCGAGGTGCAGCGGAAACTCCTTACCCAGGGTTTCTACAGCAACCTGGTTGACGGCCTCGTCGCTCAGCCCGGCGATAGCGTCCAGCGCATCGAAGCCGGTCACCTCGACGCCGAGTCGCGCCAGCGCCTGGCCCAGTTCAAGTCCGATAACACCAAGCCCGACCACCGCGATGGATTTTGGCAGATGCTCGAGTTCGAAAAACCGGTCGGTGGTGATAATCCGCTCGCCGAACTGCTCCCAGGCTTTCGGCACCACCGGTGTGGAACCACAGGCGATAACGATTTTTTTCGCCTCGATAAGCTCGCCGTTGACCTCCAGCCGGTTGTCACCTTTAAGCGTGGCATAACCGTCGATCAGCATGTCCTCGCTCATCTCGTCGGTCGAGCCCTGCAGTACACGGTCGACCAGCAAATCACGGATTCCACGCACGTGTTCGAGCGCTTCCTCGTCATCAATCACCAGTTGCTCACCACCTTCGATACCAAAGCGGCTGAACAGTTTTCGGTCGTGGAACGTATCGGCAATCTGAATAAAGGCCTTGGACGGCATGCAGCCGACCCGGGCGCAGGTGGTGCCCAGTTCCCCGCCGTTGATCAGTACAAAGGATTTACCGGCCCGGCGAACCTGGCCCATGGCGTTGAGGCCGGCCGTACCGGCACCGATAATCGCTACGTCTACTTGTCTGCTCACAATGTTTATCCGCTTTCATGTGGGTTATAGTGTCGCCATTTGTAACGCCAAGCAAAATCGTCAGCGAGGACAAATGCATGAGCCATTCTACAGGATTTAAAGTCCATAGCCTCGAACTCGGGCCAATGGAGAATTTTATCCATATCATCCAGGATCTGGCCACCGGGCACGCGGCGGTCGTCGATCCGGCCTGGGACGTGCCGGCCATCATCGCCGAGCTCGACAAGCACCAGGCAACACTGAGCGATATCTTTCTGACCCATTCGCACCACGACCATATCAACGGTCTCGACGAGTTGCTGCAAAGCTACCCGGCGGCCCGCGTGCATATCTCGGGAGAAGAAGCGACATTCTGGCGCAACGGTCCGGTCGAAGCGATATTACATAAAGACGGTGACGAGCTGTTTATTGGAGATACCAGAGTCCGCTGGCTGCTGACGCCCGGGCACACGCCGGGTTCTTCGTGCTTTTTGATGGACAAGACGCTGATCACAGGCGATACGCTGTTTATCTTCGGTTGCGGCCGTTGTGACCTGAAAGGTGGCGATCCGGTCCAGATGTACGCGACCCTGCAGGACCTGAAAAGCAAAATCCCCGACGACGCCATCGTCTATACCGGGCATAACTACGGCGACCGGCCGACCAGCTCCATGGCGCTGCAGCGCGAGGGCAATCCTTTTCTGCACTGGAAGGACGTCGACAGCTTCGTGCGTTACCGCATGGAAATCCACGACAAGGTGCGTGACACCCCTTATGGCCCGGTCAGCCCGGAAGAGTTGTCACTGAGCTGATAACCTGCGCTCAGTACAGTTTATACGGACCATTCAACAGAATATAAAGCACGGTAAAACCTGACAGCGGTAACAACAAGGACAGCGCATCGACACCATCCGGCACGGGTTGCCGGGCCGACTCCCGCCGGGACAAAGCGTACAGGCAAAAAGCCGGCACCAGTCCTTCCAGCAGACCGGCCGCCACATCCAGCGGCCAGTGCACGCCGATCAGCACGCGCGATATTGCCACGGTCAGAATCAGCAAGCCTGCCACACCGTAAACCAGGGTAGCACTCAGGCGCGAGCGCGCCGAGGCGGCAAAAATCACCGCCAGCATGCCCCAAAGTGCCGCCGCGCCGCTGGCGTGCCCGCTCGGAAAACTCAAGGTCGGCATCGATTGCCCAAGCGCCGGGCGCGGCACCACCAGGGCGATTTTCAACAGACTGTTGAGCGCGCCGATCGCCATCATCAACAGCACAAAAGCCAAACCGATACGCGAACGCCGCCGGGCGCCGGCCCAGATCAGAACCAGCACACTTACGCCAGTGCAGAACCAGGTATCGCCAAGCCGCGTCAGCAACAACGCAAGCCGATGAACATCCGGCAAAGACGCCGACTCTTCCCGCAAAGGAGCCAGCGCCTCATACAGCCAGCGGTTACAGTCATCGAACTGACCAGACAGCTGCAGAACGGTCAGCGCAATAAAACCGCCGGCGGTCAAGGCCGCCAGTCGCGATGCCAATGATAGACGCAAGATACGCCGCTAGCCGACGAGGCGTCTGACGGTTTCGTGAAGTTCTGGGTTGGCGGCCGCCAGCACGCTGGTGGTTTCAAGGCTCAGCGGTCGGTTGTCGAGATCGGTAAAACACCCGCCCGCCTCGTTGACGATCACGCTGAGCGCGGCGATATCGAGGATATTCACATCCGATTCCAGCACGATTTCAACTTGTCCGGCGGCCAGCATGTGGTAGTGGCAAAAATCGCCGTAACCGCGCAAACGGTTGACCTGCCGCACCAGCGAGCCGAACGCCAGCCATCGGTCCGGACTGCTGGCCAGGGTTTTCAGGTTGCCGGTCGACAAACCCGCCTGATCCAGCTTGCTGACGCTACTGACTTTAACCGGTTTGTCGTTGAGAAACGCGCCCTCGCCCCTGGCCGCCCAGGCCATCTGGCCGTAGGCCGGCGCGTTGGAGACACCGACGATCAGCTCACCCTTGTGCATCAGAGCAATCTGCGTGGAAAAAAACGGCGTATCGCGGATAAAGCTTTTGGTCCCATCTATCGGATCGACCAGCCAGAGATAATCGGCATCCTGCCGCTCCTTGCCGGTTTCCTCGCCAAAAAAACCGTGCTCCGGAAAAGCCTCCGACAAGATACCGCGGATAACCTGTTCGGTCTCGATATCGGCCTGCGTTACCGGCGACAGATCGCCCTTGAGTTGTACGTCGATACCACTTTCAAAATACTTGAGTATGACGTCCTGGGCAGCCAGCGCCGCCTGTTTGGCCTTTTCCAGAAATTGTTTGTTGGACATGATTTCTTCCAGTTATAAAACCCATCGATAAACAGTGATCAGCGCCAGCGCGATCAGCAGAAAGACATTGGCACGTTTGACCTGTGCCCAGGCAGCCTGCACATGTTCATCGTCGCAAATCGTCGAATCATCCAGACCCGCGCTGGCCAGGCCGGCCTCGGCCAGCATCAGTCTGTTGGCGGCCAGCCGGTCTTCGGCACCGCCCGACCGCCTGAACAGGCCGGAGAACACCGTACCGACCTTGCCGGCAAAACCATAGGCGATCGCCAGCAGGCGGGCCGGAATCCAGCTCAGCCAGCCGGTCACCAGCCGAACCTGGGATTGCAGCACCGGGTGATCGAGCAACGGCTTCGAGCGGTTTTCCGCCAGAAACCAGTTGAGCTTGTAAAATAATGCAGCTCCGATACCCAGTAGCGAAAACCAGAAAAACAGACTGACAACATGCAGATTGCTGCCGGAAAACAGGGCACGAATCACCGCCCGGTCACGTTCGGAATCGCTGGCCGGAACAGCCGGCCCGATCAGCGCACCGGCGTGCACATCGAGTTGCGCCTGATCACCGGTTTTGCCCGCGGCAAGATAAGCCTCGATCCGTTCACCCAGCGGATCGGCGGGCAGGCACAGGTACAGCACGCCGGCCCACAGCACCATCTCCAACAGGGAGAAGATCCCCAGGATCGAAATCGTCATCATCAACACCCAGGCCGGTAACACGGTCAGCAGCACATAGCTGATCCAGCCGCTTTGTCCGCCGATCTTCAGACGCAGAACGATTTTCACCAATACGCCGTAAAGCGTGAACTGACGCAGATCGATCACGTCGGTAAATTTCCGGTCGGCCCAGAGGCTGAGGAGAATTGCAATCAGTTTCATAGATATCCCGCAGGCTGTCAGGCATTGGCCAGGCTGTCGATCAGGCCGTGCAAATGCGCCCAGTTAAAAGCCGGTCCCGGATCGGTCTTGCGTGACGGCGCGATATGCGAATGCCCGACCAGGCGTGTCTGTGCAAGCGTCGGATAGGTCTGCTGCAAGGCGACGATGATTTCCGAGAGCATTTCGTACTGAACTTCCTCGTAAGGCAGTTCGTCGGTGCCTTCGAGCTCGATACCGATGCTGAAATCATTACATTGCTCGCGACCTTCAAAACACGAGGCGCCGGCATGCCAGGCACGTTTATGAAAGGGCACAAACTGCACGACGCGGCCGTCACGCTTGATCAGCAAATGACTGGACACCTTGAGCCCGGCGATCTCGGCAAAATAATCATGCGCGTTGGCGTCGAGCCGGTTACAGAAAAAATCCTCGATAAAGGTACCGCCGAACTCACCGGGCGGCAGACTGATGTTATGAATCACGATCAGGTCCATCGGCACTTCGGGCCGCTCGTCATGGTTTGGCGACAGGCACTGTTGCGCACCATCCAGCAAACCCGTGTGGGTATCCACCTTTATCATCATTGAATTCGTCTGATCAAAAACCGCCCTATTCTACCCCGGCGGGATCGGCGCCGACAGTGTAATTGCCGGCGCTCATCCCGGCTTGCCGAAATTTTACAGCATGCCGGTCGCTGCGGGGCTAC
>JAGRHW010000165.1 GCA_020444765.1 Gammaproteobacteria bacterium
GGAAATGCCGCATATGGATGGCTTTGAGCTGGTGGCGATGCTGCGCGACGATCCGGCGTTGCAGGATATTCCGGTGATCGTTATCACCTCACGCAGTGGCGACAAACACCGGCAACGCATTGAGCAGTCCGGAATTCAGGGTTTTTTGGGTAAGCCTTACCAGGAAGCACAATTGCTCGGCCTGCTTGATAAATTGTTGAATAACTGAAAACAGCCACGCCTTTTCCGAAAAATCAAGGATTTCACAATACGGGCATTGCCTGCCGGTGTTCTTATACGTTACCGGCTTGTTAAATACGTATCAAAACACACAGCTTTGTGGCGTGGTTGCTGCAGGTTTTCTGACCTGAGCGGCTTTTACGGAAATCGGGAGAATGCCGATGATGTCTTTACCAAACGCCATTGTTTTTGCAGTGCTGGCCGGCCTTGCGCTCTCGTGCAGCGATTCCGGTGAGGATGCCTCGATCGATCGCGATACGCTCTCCTATAAACTCAAAAGCATCCGCAATGCAGCGGAGTTTGAAGAAAACTACAAGACCGCGCTGATTGGCTATTACAACAAACGTCTTGACCAGCCGGTGCCGGTGGACGTCGGTGGAACGGCAGCAAATGAAGCGGAAGATGTGGATTCCGGGAATTCATCCGTATCAGGAACCAATCTTCAGGAGCTGGGTGTTGATGAAGCGGACCGGGTCAAAACCGATGGCCAGTTGCTGTACGTCCTGAATGCACCGCCCGCTTATACCATAGCAGTAGATGACGTCGCCGAAACCAGCCTGCCCACAGAGCCTGTAGTCGAACAGGATACACAGAGCGAGCTTGGTATTTTTTCCCTGCGTTCTGCGGAAGGGGATGCGGAAAAGCTCGCTGCCCTTGAACTGACGGGCCTGGGAATCGCCGATGGGTTGTTTCTGCATCGAACAGGTCCAGCAACGAGGCTTGCGGTTACCGCGTCGAGTTCGGGTGCTTACCAGCCTTATTGGTACGATTCGTCCGCCTGGGGCGGGTTGAGTGGGTCGGTGACTCATGTCGAGGTTAGTGATCCTTATTCGCCTCGAGTCGAAAACTCCCTGAAAATTTCCGGGCAGATTATTTCGACCCGCCGTATCGGTGATCACTTATTGCTCGCCAGCCGTTTTTTCCCGCAAATCGAAGGTATACATTTCTGGCCGGAATCGGCCGCGGAAAAATCCGCCAACGAGGCGCGTATTCGGTCCCTGGCCCTGACTGACCTGCTGCCGACTTATCAATATACAAGTGATACCACGGAGCGGCCGCTGGTTGCGGCGGAAGACTGTTTCGTGCCGGAGAGTGCCGATGCGCTCGGTTATTCGGTCGATGTGATTTCGCTGGTATCAATTGATCTCAAGGATTTGTCGCTGGCCAGCAGCCTGTGTTTTGTAGGCGCGACGGAGACTTTTTATGCGTCGAGCCAGGGCATTTATCTGGCGACAAGCCGTTATGACTGGCAGTTTGACGATGATGGCATGGCCGATTATGCGGAGCCCGACGTGGCGACAGATATCCATGCGTTCAGCGTCGATAACGGGCAGCTGAGCTATGCCGCCTCAGGGGTGGTTAAAGGCCAGTTGGGCTGGAATGTCGCCCGCAGGCCGTTTCGCCTTAGCGAGAAAGATGGTTTTTTACGGGTCGTCTCCTTCACCGCCGAACTGGAGGAGGACAAAAGTCCTGTCCGGTTGACGGTTCTGGCGCGTGATGGCGGGGAGCTGAAGACCCTGGCCAGTCTGCCGAACGAGCGTCATCCGCAGCCACTCGGCAAGCCGGGAGAAGAACTGTACGGCTCGCGGTTTGTCGGCGATCGGGCTTATTTCGTCACGTTTCGGGTCACCGATCCGCTGTATGTGCTGGATCTGTCGAATCCCGAGCAGCCTTTTGTTGCCGGTGAGTTGCAGATCGACGGTTATTCGGATTATCTGCATCCGCTTGGAGAGACCTTGCTGCTTGGTGTCGGCAAGGACGCGATTCCTGATGAGTCGGGCGATCAGCAGCGTGGCGCCTGGTATCAGGGAGTCAAGGTTTCCCTGATTGATGTTGCGGACCCGGCCGCGCCGGCTGAATTGCAGTCGGTCGTGATCGGTAAACGCGGAACCGAGTCGCCTGTGTTGCGCGATCACCATGCCTTTACTTATCTTGCCGGACAGGCCGGCGGCCCAGACAGATTCGCGATTCCGCTGAGCGTGCATGACGGAGCCGCTGCCTATGAAGTCGATCAGAGTCTTCCCTGGGCATGGCATGAATGGTCACACACGGGTTTGCATCTGTTCGAGATTGATATAAACAACCGGACCCTGTTGCCACGTGGCGCCCTGAAAATCACCACCAGAGAGTCAGGCAATGGGATGGTTTCAGCCGAGCAGGATCGCTCGATTGTGGCTGGGGATTCCGTGTTTTACATCCATGGCAAGCGGGTTTATGGGGCCTTGTGGGAAACACCTGAAGCTATCAACGGACCGCGCTAGGCTTTTTCGGTGCCAGGCGGGACTATATCCACAAGTTTCCAAGTCTAAAGTTGACTTGTTTAGTCGGGTAAGATAGTTTTATCCTAATTGAAATACAGCGAGTTGGAGTTACAAGAGCATGAGTATTGAGGCAGAAGATTTCGAGATGCCTGACCCCCTGGTTTTTACTGAAGCGGCGGCAAAAAAAGTAAAATCCCTGATTGATGAGGAAGGTAATCCCGATCTGAAGTTGCGGGTGTTCGTATCCGGCGGCGGGTGTTCCGGCTTCCAGTACGGATTTACCTTTGATGAAGAAATCAATGAGGGCGATACGGAGGTCGTCAAGGAAGGCGTCAAACTGCTGATCGATCCGATGAGTTTTCAGTATCTGACGGGTGCCGAAATCGATTATACGGAAGGCCTGGAGGGCTCTCAGTTTGTTATCCGCAATCCGAATGCAGTCACGACCTGCGGTTGCGGTTCCTCATTTTCGACCTGATTCGCGGTTTCCGACAGAATCGATCACAGAAGGCCGGTGCGCAAACACCGGCCTTTTTTATTGCTGGTTTTTGTGAAAAGTCAGTGCGTGGCGGGGTAATGACAACCGCAGATAACTGCCCGGCGGCTGCCGGTCACCGAAGGCAGATTGCCGGGCAGTCCATCCAGATGCCTTTCTGCCAGCCAGGCAAACACCATGGCTTCCAGAAAATCGCCGTCAATACCGACCGACTCCGGTTTCAGCAACGTGATACCGGGCAGGCTTTGCCCTAAGCGCCGAAGCAGCTCCTGGTTTTTCGCACCACCGCCACAGGTATAAACCTGTTCACAGGCAGGGCAGTGCCTTTCAATGGCGTCAGCGATTGTACGGGCGGTTAATTCGCACAAGGTGGCCTGAACATCGACCGCTGCGCTTGTATTGTTCTTTAAATGCTTATCCAGCCAGGGGCCGCCGAAATATTCGCGACCGGTGCTTTTGGGTGGCGCTTGTTTGAAATAGTCATCGGCGAGCATGGATGCCAGCAGCTTAGGGTCCGGTGTTCCGCTGGCGGCCCAGGCGCCGTCGGCATCGTGATCCAAGCCCTTGTTGATTTTGATCCAGTCGTCGAGCAGTGCATTGGCCGGCCCTGTATCAAAGCCAATGACCTCCCGATCGTCCTGTAAAACAGTGATGTTGGCGATACCGCCGAGATTAAGCACCACGGTGTGTTTGCCGGCTTCACGGAAAACCTGTTCATGGAATAAAGATGCGAACGGCGCACCCTGGCCGCCAAAGGCCATATCGGCGCGCCTGAAATCGGTAATGACATCGATTCCGGTACGGGCGACGAGAATGTTGGGGTTACCGATTTGCACGGTGTAACGAAGCCCTGCCTGCGGACGGTGGCGAATCGTCTGGCCATGACTGCCGATGGCACTGACCCTGCCCGGCGTGCAGTCTGCCTGCCGGAGCAGCCGTTCGACAGCGATGGCTAGTTGTTCGGCAATCTGTGCGTCGAGCAGAAAGAGTTCGTCAAACCCGACATGATCACTGTGGGCAAGCGCAATGATTCGCTTGCGAAGGTCGGCGGGATAGGGGTGAAAATATTTATCCAGCAGGCGTGGTGAGTGATCTTCGAATTCGACCAGTGCCGCATCCACGCCGTCGGCGCTGGTGCCTGTCATCAGACCGATTGTCAGCGGACTCATCGTTGAACCCCCTGAGTACGGATGCGTGATGTTGGTTATCGCGCATCCATGGCGACAGATGTCGGCGCCATGCCATCGAGTGTCGCTAACAGCTCGCGGGATTGATTCAGAAAATCTGCCTTGTATTTGTCAGGCAAGGGCTGAGAATCCGGAAATTTGACTTTCAGGGGATTCTTGTGCACGCCATTGACGAGGAATTCATAATGAAGGTGCGGCCCGGTTACGCGGCCACTGCGCCCGACGTAGCCGATAATCTGGCCCTGCTGAACGCGCTTGCCGGTCTTGCTGGATTTGGCGAATTTGGACATATGCGCGTAAAGGGTTGAATATTTGTCGCCGTGTTTAATGACGATGGTTTTCCCGTATCCACCTTTATTGCCGGCAAAAATAATCTTGCCATCGCCCGAACTGCGAATCGGTGTGCCGATCGGGGCGCCGTAGTCGGTACCCTTGTGAGCACGAATCGTGTGCAGTACCGGATGCCGGCGATTGGGGTTGAAGTGCGAGGTGATGCGCACCACATCAACTGGATTACGTAAAAATGCCTTGCGCATGGAGCGGCCTTCAGGCGTGTAATAACTGGTACGGCCGGAAAAATCCGTATAACGGATGGCCCTGATCGAGCGGCCGGCGTTCTGGAACTCCGCGGCAAGGATGTCGCCTTCACCAAGGTATTCGCCATCCCTGTAAAGTTTTTCATAGATGACTTTGAATTTGTCGCCCTTGCGGATATCCAGGCCAAAATCCACGTCCCACTGGAAAATATCCACCAGATTCATGATGGTTTTCTGGCTGAGTCCTGCGCTCTGGCCGGCCAGAAACAGGGATGACTCGATTTCGGTTGACGCCGATTGCGGCACGCGGGTCAGCGGCATCTCGATGATCGAGCCGGCAAAGCCCTCATCGCCACGGGAGATGACCAGCTTTTTCTCCTGTCCGAGTCGCAGGCTCAGGCTGGCAAAGCGGCCGTCGGGATAGCGGCGGAAATTCAGTTGCTGGTTGATGCGCAGGGTCGAGAGATGCTCTTTTATGTAGCTATTGGAGAGCAGGGTATGCAGTTCGGCGGTGTCGACGCCGTTATCGACGAGAATTTCCGACAAGGTGTCGCCGTTTTTGACCTTGACGGTTTGTTCGTAAAATTCCGGCTCGGCCTGGGCTTCGCTTTCAATATCCTGAGTTGGAACCTCAGTGGTAAGTGAGGCCGGAGCACTTTGTTCGGGAATCATCTGCGCGGATTCGCCGGGAGCAATAATGGTCTGGTCATTTTCCTCGGGCATATAGGCCGCCATTTTCAGGCGTGCGCTGCCGGGTACGAACTGGTTGGAATCGATAAAGTAGAAATCAGGATCTGCCGAAGAATTATGATCGGTTTTAGCGCCACCGAGCATCGACAGGTGGTTCGGGTTTGATTCGTCGTCGACATTGCCGTTACTGACGGTGGCAATCAGTGCGCTGAATACAAAGAACGCTGCAATCATTGCCGTGCGGCGCAGCGGATACACCGTCTTACGGGATCGATCCGGTTTTGGCCGGATTCGAATTGCACCCTGCATGAGCTCAGGTCCGGCCACTTTCTTTCTGCGAAAAAAAGATTTTTCGCTCGTACGACCGGACTCGTTGAGCAGTCCAAACCGGGTGTTTGTTTTATAATCCAGTCGCATCGGGGTGTGTCTGAAATCCTGAAAATCTTTGTTGAGCTTTCTCACGTGTATCGTTACCAATGAGTGAGGATTGTAATCTGATTGTAAAAACTGTGAACTATACAGCACCAGCCGGTAACTTGTCAGCGTTAACGGGCTCGCGTGGTGACTGAAGAAGTATAGTCGCCAATAATATTTTTCGTAACCGGATCAATCATGAAAAACAGTATCGAAGATCAGATAGCAATAATTATGCGCGGTGCCGAAGAGGTACTGCTCTTGGATGACCTGAAGCGCAAGTTGAAGACCGGCAAGCCCCTGTTGGTAAAGGCCGGCTTTGATCCGACTGCACCGGATTTGCACCTTGGGCATACTGTGTTGATCAATAAAATGCGCCAGTTCCAGGATCTGGGGCATGATGTGGTTTTTCTGATTGGTGATTTTACCGGCCTGATCGGTGACCCGTCCGGTAAAAACGCAACGCGTCCTCCTCTTAGCCGGGAGCAGATTGCCGAGAACGCCAAAACCTACGAAAAGCAGATCTACAAAATTCTCGATCGTGACAAAACACGCATCATGTTCAATTCCAGCTGGATGGAAAAACTCGGGGCGGCGGGACTGATTCAGCTCGCCTCCAGGCACACCGTGGCGCGAATGCTCGAAAGAGATGATTTCAACAAACGCTACAACAATGGTCAGCCGATAGCCATTCACGAGTTTCTCTATCCGCTGGTTCAGGGTTATGACTCCGTGGCCATGAAGGCGGATGTCGAACTGGGCGGCACCGATCAGAAATTCAATCTGCTGGTCGGGCGGCAACTGCAGCAGTCCTGGGGGCAGGACCCACAGGTGGTGATTACCATGCCGCTGCTCGAAGGGCTGGACGGCGTCAACAAGATGTCCAAGTCCCTGGGCAACTATATCGGTATCGATGAACCGGGAAATGAAATTTTCGGCAAGATCATGTCGATCTCTGATGAACTGATGTGGCGATACTTCGAGCTGTTGAGCTTTCGCTCCCTGGAGGATATCGCGGGTCTGAAGCAAAGCATCGATGAAGGCGCAAATCCGCGGGACATCAAATTCCTTCTGGCGGAGGAAATCGTCGAGCGTTTTCACTCGCGCGATGTTGCCGTCCGTGCAAAGGAAGATTTTATCGAGCGATTCAGGAAGGGTGTAATTCCTGACGATATCGAGCAGGTCACTATCGATGTCGGCGCTGCCGGACTGCCGATCGGTAACGTCCTCAAGCTGGCAGGACTGGTGCCGAGTACATCGGAGGCTTTACGTATGATCAAGCAGGGAGCTGTACGGATTGACGGCGAAAAGGTTGAGGATACGGCTCTGCTTATCAAAGCCAACGAAAGTGCCGTCTATCAGGTGGGCAAACGTCGCATTGCTAAAATTTCTAGTTGATCCAATAAAAGGGTTGACCGCCTGGTTTTGCTCTGTATAATGCGCGCCTTCGCTTGGCACAAGCCGGGCGAAAAAGCGGTTCAAGCAAGCTGTTTTTTGCTGAAAAGAAAGTCAAAAAATAGTTGTTGACTCGCAAAAATGAGGTCTTATAATTCGCCGCCTCAACGACATAGTTGAGGAGTTCAAGGCAATTTTAGAACTCGGATGAAAATGTTTTAAATCAAATAAAACGTTGACATCAAAAAAGAGCAGGAGTAGAATTCTCCGGCTCACACTGAGTGAAAACACAGTGCGCTCTTTAACAAATTGGACATAAGTAACTTGTGCGGGTGCTTGCGTCGATTGGTTGTTTTGCAACAACTTCGATGAAGCATCTGAAACTTAAGTAATTGAGTTTCAGGTTTAAATTCATCAAAAAGCATTACGGCGAAGAGATTCGCCAAAATCTTTAACTGAAGAGTT
>JAGRHW010000166.1 GCA_020444765.1 Gammaproteobacteria bacterium
AAAGCCCTGGGCGTTGATCGCCGCCCGGCGCGCCTCGGCCAGGCTAAGCGTATTGACGGTCGGGCTTTTGCTCACACCGCAAAATCGCTCCAGACCGGGCAATGATCCGAAGGCTTGTCCATCGCGCGGATGTCGTAGTCGATACCCGAATCGCGCAGATTGTCGATCAGCGGCCGGCTGGCGAGAATATGATCGATGCGCAGGCCGCGTTTCGGTTCACGGTCAAAACCTTTGCTGCGGTAATCAAACCAGCTGAAGCGGTCGTCGACGTCCGGGTAGAGTTCGCGATAACTGTCGAGCAGGCCCCAGTCGAACAGCTTGCTCAGCCATTCGCGTTCCTCCGGCAGAAAGCTCGTCTTGCCGGTGCGCAGCCAGCGTTTGGCGTTGTCGGCGCCGATGCCGATATCGTTATCGACCGGCGCGATATTGAAATCGCCGATCAGCGACAGGTAGTTGTCAGGCTGGTAACGCGTCTGCAACAGCGCCAGGAGATCGCTGTAGAAGCGCTCCTTGGCGGGGAATTTAACCGGATGGTCGCGGCTCTCGCCCTGTGGAAAATAACCGTTGATCACCGTCAGCGTCTGCCCGGAATCGAGCTGGATATCCCCGCCGATCAGGCGCTTCTGAGCCTCGTCGCCGTCACCGTCGAAACCGCTGAAAACCGAACTCAGCGGACGCTTTGACATCAGCGCCACGCCGTAATGGGTTTTTTCGCCGGCAAACACGACGTGATAGCCCATCGCCTCGATGGCCTCGCGCGGAAAATCCTGGTCGGTAACCTTGGTTTCCTGCAAACCGATGACATCCGGCTGGTGCGAATCAATCAGGGCCTGCAGGTGCGGCAGGCGCAGGCGTACGCTATTGACGTTGAATGAAACGATTTTCAAGGCGATCACTCCTGTTACTTGGTGCCCGGCATGGTACGCCGATCAGTGAATATTGACGAGTACCCGCAAGGCAACCAGTTGTACGACGACGCCATCGAGCGCGTCAAGCAAGGCCTGACGGCGTTGCCTGAGGGTGGTGATTTCGTCTTCGCGAATCAGCGGATTGAAACTGCGTAAATGCTGCAGGCGGCGGATCGATTCGTCGAGTTCGCTTTCGATACCTTGCCTGGATTCATTCTGCAGCGCCGGCAGGCGCGCGGCCGCAAGTTGTTCGGCCTGCTTGATCAGCGACTGAATATCCGCCGCACGCGATTTGATAAAGGCGCGGGTCTGGGACTTTTCCGCCGGATGAATCAGCGTGCGCAGGTAGTCGCCGCCGAGCTGCGCGGCCAGATCCTTGCCCGATTCGGCGAGTACGAAACGCAGGGTTTCCGGCGGCAGGTAACGTTCGGTGTTGAGCTGATTATTGCTGGTGCATTGCACGCGAAACAGCGACTCCAGAAACATCGCGCCATGCGGCAGTTCCGGCGCTTCGATAATGGCCAGCCCGGCCTGGCCTTCGGGATTTGAAACCACCAGGTCCATCGCGCCGCCGACTATCGGGTGATCCCAGGTCAGAAATTCCACGTCCTCGCGGGCGAGCGCCACCTGACGATCGAATGTCAGGGTCAGGCCCTCGTCCGGAATACCCGGAAAATTTGCGATGCGCATATGCCGGCCGGGCCTGACGATCCAGCGATCATCGCTTTGTTCCTCGAAATCGACGCTGAAACAATCGAACACGGCGGCCATGTAATCGGCCAGGGCGTGATCCCGGTCCTGGCGGCGCAGCGAATCGAGCAGGGGCGCGACCACTTCCGGGCGATTGGAATTGAGTTCCAGCAGCCGGTCGCGGCCGGTTTCCAGCGCGTGATTTTTTTCCCGGGTCAGCCGGCGGCTGTTGTCGATCAAGGCCTGCATGGCGGCTTCGTCCGGCTGATCAGCCTTGAGAATTGCCTGCAGCGAATTGCCGACTTCGGCGGCCACCTCGGCGCCCGCCGCGCAGGTTTGTTCAAACGCGTTCAGGCCCTCGTGATACCAGCGTAACAAACGGTGGTCGCGCGAGCCGTCCTGACAGGGTACGTGGATCTGTACGTCGGCCTGTTGACCGATTCTGTCGAGCCGGCCGATACGTTGTTCCAGAAGGTCGGGATTGTTCGGAATCTCGGCCAGGATCAGGTCATGCAGAAACTGGAAGTTGCGTCCTTCGCTGCCGATTTCAGAGCTGATCAGCAGGCTGCAGTCGTCTTCGGGGCTGGCGAACCAGGCCGCCGCGCGATCGCGCTCGACGATGCTCATCTGCTCGTGGAAAACCGCGGCGTGCAAACCGAAGCGAACCCGCAAGCCTTCCGACAACTCCATGACCGTGTCCGGATTGGCGCAAATCATCAGGCTCTTGGCCGGATATTGTTTACGCAGGAAAGTATTGAGCCAGTCGAGCAGCGCTTCGCGTTCATCAGCGTCGGCCGCCAGACGGTGGTGATGCAGGTGGCGGGCCGGAAACCCGCTGATCGCCGCGCGCGAGTTGCGGAACAGCAGCCGGCCGGTGCCGTGTTGATCGATCAGTCGCGACAACAGATTCTGACGAATACCGGCCGCCTCGCCATCGGCTTCAGCCGCCAGCGAGCGCCATTCGTCGGCGCTGAGAAAATCATCTCCGACCGTGTTGCGCAGGCTTGTAATAGCCTCGGGGGCCAGCGCAGAGGACGAGTGCAGGCTGCTGGCCAGATCGGCAATTTCGTCGTAATGTCCGGCTTCGGCGATAAAGTCGTCGAGCCTGCTGAAGCGGTCGCTGTCGAGCAGCCTGAGTCGGGCGAAATGTCCGGCCATGCCGAGCTGCTGTGGCGTCGCGGTCAGCAGCAATACCGACGGGCAGACCGTTGCCAGTTGTTCCACCAGTGCGTATTCGGGGCTGACCGATGTCTCGCTCCAGCCGAGATGATGTGCCTCGTCGACCACCAGGGTGTCCCAGCCGGCGGCCACGACGTCCTGCCGGACCTGCTCCGAGCCGGTCAGAAAATCCAGGCTGCACAGCACGAGTTGCGAACTGGCGAAGGGGTTGATATCCGCGCTTTCCTCGGCGATGGCCTGGTATTTTTTGTCGTCCATGATCTGAAAATGCAGATTGAAGCGACGTAGCATTTCCACCAGCCACTGATGCACCAGCGGGTCCGGGACGATCAGCAGCACGCGGTGGATTTCCTCGCGCAATAACTGGTAATGCAGAATCAGGCCTGCTTCGATGGTTTTGCCGAGTCCGACCTCATCGGCCAGCAAAACCCGCGGCGCAACACGCGAACCGACTTCGCTGGCGATATAAAACTGGTGTTCGATCAGCTCGACCCGGCCGCCGCGCAGCCCGTAAACCGGCGAGTGGGACAGGGCTTGTAATGCGTCGTAAGTGCGCGCGCGCAGCTCGAACCATTTGTTGTCGTCGAGCTGGCCGCTTTGCAGGCGCTCCTGTGGCCGGTTGAGCTGAATAAAATTACTCAGGCCGGTTTCCGGCAGAATCACCGTCTCGCCGTTTTCCCGGATACCGTGGTAAACCAGCAAACCGTCCGCTTCCTCGACGTCGGTGATGGTAAAGCGCCAGTTTTCATGGCTTTCCACGCTATCGCCGACATGAAACTGCACGCGCGTCAGCGGCGCGGTTTCGGTCGAATAAATACGCGTTTCACCGCTGTACATAAAGACGATCGTGACCTGCCGGTCTTTGACTGACAGCACGGTGCCGAGGCCGAGTTCGCTTTCCGGATCACTGATCCAGCGCTGACCTGGAATGAAAATCTTGTTATCCAAATAAATGACTTCTGTTCGATGCCGGCGAAACTGAAAAACCAGCTTCGCCGTTGAAATTGTTTAGCCGGCAATGCGCCGTCGTGCGGAAATCAAGGTGGCGTTCAAAAAGAAACTACAGGGCTTCCTCGTACATCAGGTACTCACATTCGCGCATGCCGAGTTTCTGATAGGTGTTTTGCGCCCGGGTGTTCTGCTTTTCGACGTAGAGCCTGACGCCACAGCTTTTTTGCTTGATTGCCAGGGATTTTATCGTTTTGTGCAGCGCGCTGTACAGGCCTTTACGGCGTGCCTCCGGCGCCACGTAAACGCTTTGAATCCACCAGAAATCGGCATCGCGCCAATCGCTCCATTCGTAGGTTACCATTAGGCAGGCTTGTATTGTGCCGTCGAGTTCAGCCAGCAGATAAAAGCCGCGGCCCGGCTCCTGCAGCATTCGCCGCACACCGTTTTCCACCCGTGTCGGCTCGAGGGTTTTGTTTTCGGTTTCCAGCGCCATCGCGCAATTGAAGGCGGCGATGACTTTCGCGTCGTCGATGCGCGCCGGGCGGACGTTAATGTTTTCGCTCATGATGTTTTGTTTTCCCGGTAGGCGTTTTTGACTTCCTCGGCAATGATTTTGATGCCGGCCCTGACGTCGGCGTTGTCTTGTGCGTAAGACACGCGGATGCATTCATGCGGATGGCGCCAGTCGGGATCATCGATGCCGGGGAAAAAATAATGACCGGGCACCACCAGCACACCGCGTTTTTTCAGGCGCTCATAAAGTTCGCCGACGGTGATCGGCAGACCGGGAAACCAGAACCAGAGAAAGATCGCGCCTTCGGGTTTGTGGCAATAGGCTTCGATGCCTTCCAGTTCCTCGTTGAACCAGCTTTGTGCCAGTCTTGCCTTTTCGGCGTAGAAGGGCTGGATCACGTTCTGGCTGAGTTGAAGAATCCGGCCGCTTTTGACCAGCTCGGTCAGCAGCGACGCACCGATGCCGCCAGGCGACAGGTTGACGATGGCGTTCATCGAGGCGAGGGCGTCGACGATCTGCTCGTTGGCGATCACGATGCCGGTCCGCAGCGCCGGCAGGCCGAGCTTGGACAGACTCATGCACATGATGGTGTTGTCGTTCCAGGTCGGCTTGACGGCGTTATTGATGATATTCGGAAACGGCGCGCCGTAGGCGTTATCGATGATCAGCGGGATGCCGCGCTGTCTGGCTATCTCGTCCAGATGAGCGATTTCCGCATCCGACAGGACGTTGCCGGTCGGGTTGGTCGGGCGCGATACGCAAATCGCCGCGAGATCCGGATCGTCCGGCAGGGCGCTGAAATCGACCCGGTACTTGAAGACCCGCTCGTCGAGTTTGTCGATCAACGGTTTTTCCGAAACGAAAAAATCATCCTGGACGCCGAGATCCGCGTAACCGACATATTCCGGCGTCAGCGGCAGGAGGATTTTCCGCAAGCGGCCGTCGGCCGCCTTGCCGCCGAGCAGATTGAATAGAAAAAAGAAGGCATTCTGACTGCCGTTGGTCAGCACCACGTTTTTGCGCGTGATGTTCCAGTGAAATTCGTGATTGAGCAGTTCCACCAGCGCATCGATAAACGAAAAGCGGCCCTGCGGGGTGTCGTAGTTGGCGAAAGCGCTGCTGAAGTGGTCCGGGTCGCTGACGATTTTTTCCATGCTTTCGCGATACAGCGCCAGGGCTTCGGGAATGATGCCAGGGTTGCCGCCGCCGAGCATCTTGACCGGCTGATCGCCCTGCAAGGCCATCGCGAAGTCGTCCATCAACTGCAAGATGCCGCTGTGCCGGGTGAATTTATCGCCAAAGCGCGAGAATTTCATGTGGGCTTGTCCAGGTTGAATCAAACCGCCAATTGTACGCGTTTGTGCGGCTGCGGCAAAACCTCATGTGGTGCAGGTTTGTGCCGATCGGTAAGCGTGCCGCCGTTCAGGCAAACAGGGTTTGCAGGAGGTTTTCCACCCACTCGATGGCGTCGTCTTCCGGCGAGCTGTTTTCCAGTGCGTCCAGCAACAGCGGTTCGCTGACCTGTACCGCGCCTATATCCCGCATGGCTTCATCGATCAGCCGGCCGGCGCCGCAAAAGGTTTCGCCATAAGAGCTGTCGCCGAGCGCGATGACGGCATATTTGAGGTCATTGATGCGCGGCGGAGCGCTGAGCAGTTCTTCGTGGAAGGTCATCAGGTTGGCGGGCACGTCGCCGGCGCCGGTCGTGGAGGTGACGATCAGCGCCAGATCGAGGGCTTCATCGGCGAGGCTTTTGCTGTTGCCGCCATCCTGATGAGTGACGGAATGGCCGTTTTTTTCCAGGGCGATTTGCAGGTCTTCGGCAACCAGCGTGGCGGTGCCGTAGACCGAGCCGCTTATGATGAGTATGTTTGCCATTCGTCGAAATCTGTTGGGTTAAAAAGTTGCAGACTGTAGCAAGTTAAGCCCCGTCAGAACAAGCCCGATCAGACGCTGCGCAGAATCCTGTCCAGCAGACTGGTCGGCAGGATTCGCTTCAATCCGCTGAACAGATAGGTCGGTACGGTGACCGGATAGCGGGCTTTGGGGTGTGCCGATTCCAGCGCCAGAATGACCCGTTTCAGCACATGCTCCGGACCCAGCGTGAATCTCGAAGCAGGAGCCGGATTTTCCAGCCGCGACAAGACCGCCTGGTAATGTTGCCGGTGCACGCTGTTGGCATGATCGTCGGCGGCGAGAAAGACCTTGAGCGAATTCGCCCGGAAACGGCTTTCGATCGGCCCCGGCTGGATCAGCGAGACAAAGATATCGGTGCCCTGCAGCTCCAGTCGCAAGGTGTCGCTGAAGCCTTCGATAGCGAACTTGCTGGCGTTGTAAGCGCCGCGATAGGGCATGGCGGCTAAGCCCAGTACGGAACTGTTCTGGATGATCCGTTCAAAACCCTGGCGGCGCATGACCGGCAGCAACAGGTTGGTCAGTTCGATCCAGCCGAAAACATTGGTCTCGAACTGCCGGCGTATGGCTTCGCGCGACAGATCCTCCACCGCGCCGGCCTGGCCGAAACCGCCGTTGTTGAACAAGCCGTAAAGTTCGCCGCCGGTTTTATCCAGCACCGACTCGACCGCTTGCTGTATGCTGTGCGGATCGGCGAGGTCGAGCTGAACGGTTTCATGACCGCGTGCCTGCAGCTTTTGCACATCGGCGGCCTGGCGGGCGCTGGCCAGAACCCGGTAACCGCGTTGCTTGAGTCCGTCGGCAACGCACAGGCCGATGCCGCTTGAACATCCTGTAATCAGGATCGCGCGCGATTTTCTGCTTTCTGCTGTCATAAAAATCCCAGGGCATGAGTACGGGCGGTTTAACGGCTCGAAACTTGAAAAGACCTTGAGCCAGACCTAATGTTAACGTTTTTCGACAAATTGCTGTCATTTTCTGGAAATAACACGATATGAGTACTTTTAGCGCGGTCGACCGGCTTCGCCAATCGTTACGGGAACGTATTCTGGGCCAGGAAGCGCTGATCGATCGCATGATGATCGCCTTGCTGGCCGACGGCCATTTGCTGGTCGAAGGCGCCCCGGGGCTGGCCAAGACGCGGGCGATTCGCGAGATGGCGCGGATGATCGAGGGCTCGTTTCAGCGCATCCAGTTTACTCCCGATCTGTTACCGGCGGATATCACCGGCACTGAAATCTACCGCCCCGAAGACGGCAGTTTCCGGTTTCAGGAAGGGCCGCTGTTCAACAACCTGGTTCTGGCCGATGAAATCAACCGCGCGCCGGCCAAGGTGCAATCGGCATTGCTCGAAGCCATGGCCGAGCGGCAGATCACGGTCGGCCACAAAACCTATCCGCTCGGTTC
>JAGRHW010000167.1 GCA_020444765.1 Gammaproteobacteria bacterium
CAGTCCGCACAGACGTCCCCACTTGGCTTCGCCGCAAGTGATGAACTGATCGACGACCACTTGCGCGCCATTGGCGAAATCGCCGAACTGCGCTTCCCAGATAACCAGCGAGGTCGGGTCGGCGGTGGCATAGCCGTATTCAAAGGCCAGCACCGCTTCCTCGGAAAGCACCGAGTCTATGACCAGGAAGTTGGGTTGCTCGTCCGACAGATTACGCAACGGTACATAGCTGCTGCCGTCGGCCTGATTGTGTATGACGGCATGGCGATGGAAAAACGTACCACGGCCGCTGTCCTGCCCGGAAATCCGTACCGGGTAACCGTCTTTCAGCAGCGTCGCATATGCCATGTTCTCGGCCATGCCCCAATCCAGCGGCAGTGCGCCCTGCGCCATCTTGCGCCGGTCGTCCATGATTTTTGCAACCCTGGGGTGCAATTGCAGGCCGTCGGGGAAAGTCGTCATTATCGTCGACAGATGGCGGATCTCCTCGGCACTGACACATGTGTCAGCCGGTGTCTCCCAATCCACATTGAGATAAGGCGTCCAGTCGATCGCCATGTCCGGCATATAGCCTTTGGTGGTGATCAGGTTGTCAACCGTACTTTTGCCCTCATCGAGCAGATTCCGGTAGTCATCGACGAATTGATCGCCCTCGCCTTTTTCCAGCACTCCGCTCTTGGTCAGCTTGTCAGCATAGAGTTTGCGCGTGGTCGGCAGGGACTTGATGATCTTGTACATCATCGGCTGGGTAACCGACGGCTCATCCGCCTCGTTGTGTCCGTGTCGGCGGTAGCAGACCAGGTCGATAATGACGTCTTTTTTCCACTGATGACGAAAATCCAGCGCCAGCTGAGTAACAAACAGCACCGCTTCCGGATCGTCGCCGTTGACGTGGAAGATCGGCGCATTGATCATTTTCGCCACATCGGAGGCATAGACCGTCGAACGCACATCCGCCGAGTTGCTGGTGGTAAAACCGATCTGGTTATTAACGATGATATGCACGGTGCCCTTGGTCGAGAAGCCCCGCGACTCGGCCATGTTGAAGGTCTCCATGACCACGCCCTGCCCGGCAAAAGCCGAATCGCCGTGGATCGACACCGGCAACACCATCTCGCCTTCCCGGTCGCCGTAACGTTCCTGGCGCGAGCGCACCGAGCCTTCGACCACCGGAGAAACGATCTCCAGATGCGAGGGATTGAAGGCGAGGGTCAGATGCAGATTGCCGTTTTTATGCGCGATGTCCGAGGAGAATCCCTGATGGTATTTGACATCGCCTGACCCCATCTCGATGAGCTTCTTGCCTTCGAATTCGGAAAAAAGATCAGCCGGGTTTTTACCCAGGATATTAACCAGTACATTAAGCCGACCACGGTGGGCCATGCCGATGACCATGTCCTTGAGAGCGGTTTTGGACGAACGCCGCACCAGCTCGCTCATGATAACGATCAGGCTTTCACCGCCTTCCAGCGAAAAGCGCTTCTGCCCGACATATTTGGAGTGCAGGTATTTTTCTATGCCTTCGGCCGCGGTCAGCTGACGCAGCAGCCATTTGCGCCGTTCATCGGACAGCCGCGGTTTGGAGGCAACGCTTTCGATACGCTGGATCAGCCACTCCTTCTGGGTCGTGTGATTGACGTACATGAATTCATAGCCGATCGACGCGCAGTAGCATTTTTTAAGATGCTTGATAATCTCGCGCAGCGGCGCCTGATCAGCAATGCCGAACACCCCGGAGGTATCGAAGGACGTATCCAGATCCGCTTCGCTGAGATTATTGGCCGCCAGTTTGACCTCGCGCACCAGCGCGTCGGTGGTACGACCCAGCGGATCGATAGCGGCAAGCTGATGGCCACGCACGCGGTAGGCGTTGATAAGCTGGGTGACATGGATCTGCTTGAGCGAATGACTGTACGAGGCATCGACCGCCGGACCACGGCGTCTTTGCCCGCTGAACCGCGTCAGGTTGTAGAAATAGTCCCGAACATCCGAGTGCGGGATATCACTGCCGGTATCCACGGCCATCGGCAGTTGTTCAAAATATTCCCGCCATTGTTCGGATACCGAATTGGGATCGCGAAGATAGTTTTCGTACTGCGCTTCGAGGTAATCATTGCCAACCGCCAGCAGCGAGGTGGATTGCAAGGCTTTCATGTTTCCCATAGATGTTATCCGGATTGCGCTGATTGATAGTGGTTAGGGTAAAACCGGCTGACCGGACTCATGCACGGCGCCTTGCCCTGATGATCCCGAGTTCGCCGCACGGACTGCTGGTTCGGAAAACGCTGAAAAAAAGCAGACGTATTGAATAAATCGTAGGAAAGTTGGAAACAGAATCGCAGACTTGACCACAGACAGGCGCACATTGAACGGTCCGATCCACTATCGGAAATGCCCAGCCAATATGCAGCCCGACCCTTGCCTGCATTCACATACCGCTCCTGCTTCACGATCTACCAGCGTGTAATCTTAAACCAGAACCGGCACCGGCTACCCGTAAATCCTGAAGCGGAGCAACGTGTTTCTGGTTGTTTGTATAATTTATAGTTATATAGCTTGTTTCCGGGCGGCACGCGGCCGAATGCTGCTTAGCGTCATCGGAAAAGCCGCCATACTCTACACGAAAAATCAAGTCATTCCTACAGCCATTGAAATAATTTGGCTGCCTATTAGTTTTTGCGGCGAACACCGCTACCAACGGAATTTATCCCAATTTTGCGGATTTGCCCAGAAACGTGCATTCAGCCAGTCCGGCACGGTTTTGTAATCCCTGATAGCGTATTCATAAACGACCATGCCGCTGGTCGCTGGCCGGGTATCGCTGCCGGGCGGCAACTTGAACCCCAGCGAGAAAAAATCAGCCCGTTCCAGCATGGGGCCGGCATTATTATCCTCGCCGGCGGACTCAGGCTTATCAATAACGATGAATTTCTTTGCGTGCAGGTCACGGATTCTCGCCAGCCAGGCCAGCAAGTCGTTTGCCGGCGTGGAAGCCCGAAGCTTATGCATGATAACCAGATCAAACCTGGGGGTTTCCCGTAACACCGGCGGCAGCTGGGCGAGACTTGCGGACTGTAACTGTAGTCCGGCTTCACGTCGCCCGAGGCTTTCAACGAGCGGCGACGGCCGATCCTCAATCAGCAAGACCGTGGCCGGCTTGTCCAGTAGCAGGTAACTCAGCAGATCGGCGTCGGCACTCATCGGCCCTTATATTTTCGCCTTTTGACAGGCTTCATAGGCGGCAAGTTGTTCCGCAGTGGCTTTTTTCTGGTGTTTGGATTTCCAGTCGTCGTAACTCATCCCGTAAACCGCCTTTTGCGCATCCGCATAGTCGAGCTCGACGCCTTTTTCGTCAGCGGCTGCCTTGTACCACTTGGACAGGCAGTTGCGGCAGAAGCCGGACAGTATCATCAGATCGATATTCTGCACGTCGGTGCGTTCCTGCAAATGGCCGATCAGACGGCGAAACGCCGCGGCCTCGAGTTCGGTACGTGTTTGTTGGTCCATAATAGCCTCCGATAGATTGAAACCTGGCCGGAATCTTTGCCCAAAACAAGCTGTTACCGGATTTGCCCGGATTGCAGTCCTGATCAGAGCATTCAGGCAGGTTCTTAATTTGACAGCCTTGCCGCCAAGTATAACGATTTAGGCTATCATTTACCGCCGTAGTAGCATCATCGGGGCTGGTTTGTGCAACTTTTAGCGCTCGCATTGCTGGCTGCCATCATCTGGTTTTGGTGGGACAGTAGCGGTGTTCATGAAATTGCCGTCAAGGCGGCGCGCCAGGCCTGTCAAAAAGCAGATCTGCAACTGCTGGATGCAACCGTGACCTTGCGCAGAATCCGCCCGCAGCGCGATGAACACGGCCGGCTCAAACTGGCCCGGCTCTACTCTTTCGAATTTACCGAGACCGGCGCGCTGCGAAATTACGGTTATGTGGTGACGCTAGACAAGCGGATTTTCCGGCTGGAGCTGGATCGCTCGCAGCCTACCACCACATCCTGAACCCGTAAGCCATGCCGGTGACGATGATTGATTCCTGTCCGTGAAAACCCGGTTTGCGTTAAAATCGCCGGCTTGATCCTTCAACTGATTTTTTTCGGAGACTTCGATGACTGACTGCCCCTGCGGCTCGGGCCTGAACTACAGCGACTGTTGCGAACCCCTGATCAGCGGCGCTGTCAGCGCTGAGCGCGCCGAACAATTGATGCGCGCACGCTACACCGCCCATACCCGCGCTGACATCGACTACATTATCGCGACTCATCACCCCGACACCCGCGCCGAAATCGATGTCGAACAGACCCGCAACTGGGCGGAAAAATCGACCTGGCTAGGCATCACCATCAAGCGGGTCGATGGCGGCGGACCGGACGATGAAAAAGGCGAGATCGAGTTTGTCGCGACCTATCGGGACCCGGACGGCACGCGGCAGACGCATCACGAATTAAGCGAATTCGAGAAAAAAGACGGGCAATGGTTTTTCCGTGATGCCAAAGCACCCATGATTGAACAGTTCCGGCGCGAACAACCCAAAGTCGGCCGCAACGACCCCTGTATTTGCGGCAGCGGCAAAAAATACAAGAAATGCTGCGGCAAGGCCGCTTGATCCGGCATCCTTCGGAACATCACCGCCACGCGCCCGGTTCTGACCGGCGCGCCCTCCGGGCGACCGAAAGCAGCCGGAATTGCCAGTCTTCGTCCAATAGTGCATGCTTGAATTTCTGTCGGGACAAACGCCTGCCCCGGTTTGTGTATTTGTGACCGGACCGGCAAATCATAAGCACTTGACACAACACAAAAATAGCCGACAGTTAAAATACAAGCACGCAGCAAATCCACATCGGCGGTAGGAGGAAAAACCGATGGTAGAAAAAATCTGGCTGAAGTCTTACCCGGAAGGGGTGGCCGCGGAGATTGACTACAATAAATACAGCTCCGTTGCCGACCTGTTCGATCAGTGCGTAAAAAAATTCGCCGATCGCCCGGCCTACACCAATATGGGCAAGACGCTGAGCTATCAGGAAATCGATGTGCTCAGTGATCATTTTGCCCGTTGGCTGCAACACGCGGCAAAACTGAAAAAAGGCGATCGCATCGCCATCATGATGCCCAATCTGTTGCAGTTTCCGATCGCCATGTTCGGCGCCCTGCGGGCCGGGCTGATCGTAGTCAACACCAATCCCCTGTATACCGACCGCGAACTCCGGCATCAGCTCAAGGATTCCGGCGCGACGGCGATCGTGGTAGTCGAGGCATTCGCCCATACGCTGGCCGACATCATCGGTGATACAGAAGTCAAAACCGTGGTCACTACACGTTTTGGCGATATGCTGGGCTTTCCGAAAAGCACGATCGTCAATTTCGTGGTCAAGCACATCAAAAAAATGGTGCCGCCCTTCAGTCTGCCGCAAGCCGTGTCCTTCAAGGATGCTCTTAAGCAGGGCGCCGGCTTGCCCGCCCTGGATAAACCCGGGATCACACATGCGGACATTGCTTTCTTACAATACACAGGTGGCACCACCGGCAGAGCCAAGGGCGCGATGCTGACCAACGCCAACCTGCTGGCCAATACCACCCAGGCCGGTGAATGGATCAGCACGGTCAAACTCAACGAACGCTACGAGGTGGTGGTGACCGCCTTGCCGCTCTATCATATCTTCGCTCTGACGGCGAACTGCCTGACATTCATGATACTTGGCGCGGAAAACGTTCTGATTACCAATCCGCGCGACCTGCCGCAATTCGTCAAAACCCTCAAGCAAACCCGCATGTCGGTCATCACCGGGGTCAACACGCTGTTCAATGCCCTGCTGAATACGCCGGGGTTTGCCGATGTCGATTTCTCGCATCTGAAGGTTACCCTTGGCGGCGGCATGGCCGTACAGCGCGCGGTAGCGCAACGCTGGAAAGAGGTCACAGGCTCCACGCTGGTGGAAGCCTACGGCCTGACCGAAACATCGCCGGCCGTCTGCATCAACCCGCTCGATCTGCCGGAATACAATGGCGCGATCGGCCTGCCCATTCCTTCCACCGAGTGTTGTATCAAGGACCCCGAGGGCACGATTCTGCCGACCGGCGAACGCGGCGAGTTGTGTGTGCGCGGCCCGCAGGTCATGAAGGGCTATTGGCTGCGGGACGACGCGACCGCCGAGGTCATGGACAGCGACGGCTGGCTGCATACCGGCGATATAGCGGTCATGGACGAACAGGGATTTTTTCGCATCGTCGACCGGCTCAAGGATATGATTCTGGTGTCCGGCTTCAACGTCTACCCCAACGAGATCGAAGACGTGCTCGCCATGCACCCGGGCGTTCTGGAAGCCGGCGCGATCGGCATTCCGGACGAACATTCGGGTGAAGCGGTCAAGGTCGTTATCGTGCGCAAGGACCCCAATCTGACGGTTGAGGATATCGAGGCGCACTGCAAGGAAAACCTGACCGGCTACAAACGTCCGAAAATCATCAAGTTTGCTCAGGAGCTTCCGAAAACCAATGTCGGCAAGATTTTACGCCGGGAATTGCGGGATGTGCACGGCTGATGTTTGATACCCTGATCAGTGCCGGGCAGTTAAAGCCGCTTATCGACAGCACCAGCGACTATTGTATTGTTGACTGCCGCTTCAATCTCGCCGACACCGGCGAAGGCCGCCGGGCCTGGCAGGCCGGCCATCTGCCCGGAGCCTTCTATGCGCATCTGGACGATGATCTTTCCGGCCGGCTGATTGCCGGCCAAACCGGCCGCCACCCTTTGCCGGACCGCTCGACTTTTTTGCAAACCCTGGCATCGTTCGGCATCGGACCCGATACACAGATTATCGCTTACGACAGCTCCGGCGGTGCTATCGCCGCCAGGCTCTGGTGGCTTTGCCGCTGGATCGGTCACCGGGCTTGCGCGGTGCTGGACGGCGGTATACAAGCCTGGACCGATGCACTCGTCACCGACCGGCCGGTCGCTAAGCCTGCCGATCCCCTGCCGGATAATCCACCCTTGCTGGATGCTCTGACCACCCAGGATATACAGACCAACGGGTCGCTGCTGCTGATCGACGCTCGGGAACGGGCCCGTTATCTTGGCGAAGTGGAACCGATCGACCCGGTGGCCGGGCATATTCCCGGCGCTGTCTGCCTGCCGTTTCCGGAGAATCTGGACAGTAACGGCCTGTTTCTCGATCGCCCGGCACTTGCCCGACGTTATCAACCCTTCAGCGGCAACGGCAAAACGCCGGTCATGTATTGTGGCTCGGGCGTCACCGCCGCACACAATGTCCTGGCTATGACACATGCCGGATTGCCAACTCCGGCGCTCTATGCGGAATCCTGGAGCGGCTGGATCACCGATCCTGAACGACCGGTAGCCACCGGTGAAAGAAACGCTTGAGCGGCATTTCAGTCATACACCTGAAACAAGCGCTGCTCCTTTTGCGCCAAGCGGCTTTCACAAATACTACAATAGTGGCCATTACCCGTCTGGTTCTTCAGTCGGTGGAATTCGACACCGCACATGACGCACTGACGAGATATGAGGGGCAGAACCGATTCGCCTTGTGA